>CAKPJR010000001.1 GCA_934162925.1 uncultured Clostridia bacterium
AAAATTATAAATATAGTTATATTATGTATTTGCATATTAATACTATTGTTACCAATAGTATTGCAAATATTAGAGCAAATTTCACCAGTATTTGTAAAATGTCCATATTTGCAATTGACAGGTAAACCTTGTCCACTATGTGGAGGGACAAGGTTTATCAAAAACATTGGTAATGCAATTGATGATTTATCATATTTCCTAAATTTCTTTGGAATAATAATTATAATTGTAATTTTAGAAATTATATTTAGAACCATCAATATAATAAAAAAGAAATATAAAGAAAGTGTAATAAAAATAGATATAATTTTACACATAATAATTTTTATCATATATATATCATATGATATATGGTTTATAAAATGTAAATGATAGGAGTGATAAAATGGAGAGTAACGAAGAAAACAAAATAGAAATTACAGAAGCAGTAGAAAAAATAGAAGAAACAAACAAAACAGATGAAACTCAAGGACAAAATACTATAGAAGATACTAGTAAGGGAGCAAGTATAGCAGCATTAGTATTAGGAATAGTTTCTATATTGTTTGTTAGCAAGTTTATAATAGCAGTTGCATGTGGAGTTTTGGCCATTATTTTTGGAATAAAAGGTAAAAAAAGAGGAGGACAAGGAATGGCAACAGCTGGTTTTATCACAGGAATAATAGGATTAAGCTTGCAAGCTATATTATTTGTATTTTGGCTTATTCTTGGAGCAACGTTGATAGGAATCTTAATATAGTAAGTTAAATAGTCAGATGGAAAAAAGGATAAAAAAGAAGGGAAACCTTCTTTTTTTATATACTTTGTTCTATATATACAACAAAGATAGGCTTACTTAAAAAAAATACTATTGGTAATATAAGCAGACATAAAAAAGCAAACAGCAAATAATATGCTGGTTTTAAATAGAATAAGACCAACATCATATGTAATACAACAGATTGGATATGTAGTATATAAATTCAAAATTAAAATAGAAAATAGACAAATAACAAAAGAAATTTTAAAACCATTAAACATAGCAGATTTAATAGATTTATTCATACATTTAACTTCAGAAATTAATTTACTAAACATAAGTATTTACCTCCTGTAAACATTCCTTAAAAACATATTAACATAACACAGAGATAAAATCAAAGGAAATTATTGGATGGAAAGTTAGAAAAAAGAAAAAAGCAAATCTTTACGATTTGCCTAAATAAATAATTAACTTATTATGCTATTGTGTTTAATTTTTTTGCTAAATTAGATTTTTTTCTAGATGCAGTATTTTTTTTGATAACACCTTTTGAGCAAGCTCCATCTATTTTCTTTACAGCATTTTTGAAAAGTTCTTCTGCTTTTTCTTTATTTCCTTCTAATACAGCAGATTCAAATTTTCTAGTAGCTGTTTTATATTCAGATTTAATCATATTATTTCTTAATGTTTTTTTCTCAATAACATCAACTCTTTTGATTGCAGATTTGATATTTGGCATATGTTTTGCACCTCCTTAAGTAAAAGTAAATTTTCACTTTTTCTATTGTAACACGTAAATATAAAATTTGCAAGCAAAAAATAAAAAAAAGTATGGGAAGTCCTGGACGCTAATATTCAAAGCAACTAAAATATTGGATGTTTACAATAAACAAATTTTCGTATATAATAAAGCAGAGGTGAAAAGATGAACAATGAATTGGAATTAGCTAAAATTAATATGATAGCAAAAGAAGGGTTATTATCTAAATATGCATTTAAATCAGACAATGCTACTTTATTAAGACAAGACAAAGAAGATATAAGACCAGTATTTTTTAGAGACATAGATAGAATTATACATTCTTTAGCATATACTCGTTATATAGATAAAACACAGGTATATCCCTTTACAAGAAATGACCATATAACACATAGAGTTCTACATGTACAACTTGTTTCTAAGATTGCAAGAACTATAGGTAGAAGTTTAAGACTAAACGAAGATCTTATTGAAGCAATTGCTTTAGGACATGATGTAGGACATGCTCCATTTGGGCATAAAGGAGAAGAATATTTAAATAAAATATGTTTAGAAGAAAACATAGGATATTTTTGCCATAATGCACAAAGTGTAAGAGTTTTGAAAGAATTAGAAAAATTAAATATAAGTGTACAAACACTTGACCGGAATACTTGCTCACAACGGAGAAATCTTAATAAATAAATATAAATATAACAATAGTAAAACAAAAGAAGATTTTATAAAAGATTTAGATAAAACTTTTTCAGAAAAGGATTATAGTAAAAAAATAATTCCTATGACATTAGAAGCTTCTGTTGTTAGATTATCAGATGTAATAGCATATATAGGAAGAGATATAGAGGATTCTATAAAGATAGGAACAGTAAAAAGAGAGGATATACCAAAAGAAATAACAAATATATTAGGAGACAATAATTCTCAAATAGTAGATACTTTAATAAAAAATATAATAATAAACAGTCTAGATAAACCATGTTTAACATTTTCAGAAGATATATTTATTGCTTTAATGAAATTAAAAGATTGGAACTATAAATATATTTATGCATCACCAGAAGCAAACAAGCATCAAGAAGTAATAGAAGAACTATTCTACAAACTATATTATTGTTATCTAGAAAAAATAGAAAAACTTTATAATACTGAAAAACTTACAGAATCTGAAAAAAATTTATATGAATTTATAAAAGAAAAAGATAGTAATACAAATGTAAAAAGAGCAATTGTAGACTATATTGCAGGACAAACAGATCAATATTTTTTAAATGAATGTATAGAACATATAAGAAAATTTGATATAGAAGATTTATATAAATAATTACATAATTATTCTTGAATTGGAATATACTACAAGTAATAAATTCAATAAAGGAGAAAACAATTCATGAAATATAAAATAAAAAATACAGACTTTCAAAATGAAATTGAACTATTAAAATGTATACTTGAAACAAAAAGAGAGCTTACTGTTGCAAATAAAAATTTCGAAGTAGCAGAAGAAGACCTAATAGATTATTATTCATATCAAATAAAAGCAAACAAAGCAAAACTTGACTATCTAATAAAAGAAGTTAAACAAAGAGGAATAGCAGTTGATATGATAAATAATTTGCAAATAGGACTAGACCAAACAAAAGCTATCTAGGAGTAATATTAATAAAAAGACGAGCATAATTATAGTATAAGTAAAAACTAGGAGGATAGGCCTATGGACAATACTAATACTATAATTATTTTTTTATCTTGCATAGCAGGAATAATAATATTTGGAAAAGTTTTAATATTACCATTAAAAAAAATATTAAAATTAGTCATGAATTCTATACTTGGAGGAGCTCTGATATTTTTAATAAATTATATAGGAATATATTTTAATAACTTTCATATTGGACTAAATGCTATAACTGCTATATTTATTCGGAATATTAGGAGTTCCAGGAGCTATATTGTTAATTATATTTAAAATAATATTAGTGTAAATGAAAATTAAAAAGTCCCTTTATGTTGAAAAAAAGCAAGAACAATAGTATAATATAAAATATGAATTTTATAAAAAGGGGTATCAAAAATGGTAGAAATAAAAACATTAATTAATGAAGAAGAATTACATACAAGGGTTAATGAAATAGCAAAGCAAATTGAAAAAGAGTATGAAGGGAAAGAGATAACACTTATATGTATACTTAAAGGCTCAGTATTTTTTACAGTAGATCTAGCTAAAAGTATTAATGGAGATGTAAAATTAGAATTTATTAGAGTATCTAGCTATGGAGAAGGGACGGAAAGTACAGGAGAAATAAAAATGAAGCTAGACTTGAAAGACAGTATTAAAGGAAAAGATGTAATAGTAGTAGAGGATATAATAGATACAGGAAGAACATTGTCTTATCTAATAGAATATTTAAAAATGAAAAAACCAAACAGTGTAAAATTATGTGCCTTATTAGATAAACCAGAAAGAAGAGTTAAGAAAAATGTAAAGGTTGACTATACAGGATTTCAAATACCAGATAAATTTGTTGTAGGATATGGGTTAGACTGGGACGAAAAATATAGAAACCTTCCATATATAGGATATATAGAACAATAAAACAAAAGGGGACAGACCCCTTTTGTTTCAAAATATAAAAAAATTGAAAAATGTGGAGAATAAAACGAAAGGGGTCTGTCCCCTTTTGTTTTAAAATAGTATGTTTAATATAGAAAAAGAACTTAAAAAACTTCCAGATAAACCTGGAGTTTATATAATGAGAGATAAAGACGATAATATTATATATGTAGGTAAAGCTGTCATATTAAAAAATAGAGTAAGACAGTATTTTAGAAAGTCAAACAAAACTAGAAGAATAGAAAAGATGGTTTCACTAATAGACCATTTTGAATATATAGTAACAGATAACGAAGCAGAAGCATTAATACTAGAATGTAACTTAATAAAAAAGAATATGCCGAAGTTCAACGTGCTTTTAAAAGATGACAAAACATACCCCTATATAAAAATAGATATAAAATCAGATTATCCAAATGTTTTTATAACAAGAAGAGTGCAAAATGATGGTGCAAGATATTTTGGACCATATGCAAATCCAGGTGCAGCAAAAGAAATGATTAATTTTATAAAAGAACGTTTTCAAATAAGGCAATGTAAAAATTTTAAAAGTAATCAGAGAGCTTGCTTAAATTATCACATAAAAAAGTGCTTAGCACCATGTATGGGATATGTAAGTAGGGAAGATTATAGAAAACAAATAGATCAAATTATTATGCTTCTAGAAGGAAAAACTAAAGAAATTATAAAACAGATAGATGAAGAAATAGTAGAACATGCAAACAAACAAGAATATGAAATTGCTGCAATTTTAAGAGATAAAAAAATTGCAATAGAAAGAATTTCGGAAAAACAAAAAGTGTCAAACATAAATGAAAAAGCAATTGATGTAATAGGTATTGCAAAAAATGAGTTGGCTATTTGTATAGAATTATTTTTTGTAAGAAATAGCAAAATGATAGGTAGAGAACACTACTTTTTTGAAAATTCAAATGAACTAACCAAAAATGAAATATTAACAGAATTTATAAAACAATACTATATAAATAAAATAGATCTACCAAGTAAAATAATGATACCAGAAGAGATAGAGGATATAGACCTAATAGAAAATCTTTTATCGGAAAAAGCAGAAAGAAAAATTGAATTTAAAATCCCACAAAAAGGGGAAAAACTAAGATTTATAGAAATGGCAAACAACAACGCAAAAATAACTTTAAATAACAAAAATAAAGAAAAAGAAGATATTTTGCTCGAACTAAAAAATGTTTTGAAGCTTAAAGAATTTCCGAGAAAAATTGAATGTTTTGATATATCAAATATAGCTGGAGAATATATGGTTGCAGGAATGTGTGTTGCAAAAGACCGGGACTATAAATAAAAATTTAGCTAGAAGATTTAAAATAAAAACAGTATTTACACAAGATGACCTAAAGTGTATGGAAGAAGTAGTTACAAGAAGAATAAAACATTCAATAGATAATCCAAAAGGAGCTTTTGGAACTTTACCAAATGTTATTTTTGCAGATGGTGGAATAACACAAATTAGAGCAATAAAAAAAGCAATAGCAAAATACAATATAGAAATTCCCGTATTTGGAATGGTAAAAGATGATAAACATACCACCAAAAAACTAATTGATGATAATAAAAAAGAAATAAAAATAAATGAAAAAATAATGAATTTCATAACCAATATGCAAGATGAAGTACATAGAATTGCAATTGAATACAATAGAAAATTAAGAAACAAAGATACTACAAAATCTAAACTAGATGAAATAAAAGGAATAGGAGAAAAGAAAAAACAAGAATTGCTAAAAAAATTTGGCAGTGTAGAAGGTATAAAAAAAGCTGATATTTTAGAAATTTCAGAAATAAAAGGAATAACAGAAGAATTAGCAAGAAAAATAAAAAAAGAACTCCTATGAAATTTGTAATATTTACTTAACTTCTTGAATATATATCTAAAAAGGACAAGGAGTGTGTAAATATGGTAGATATTACAAAAGAGGAATTTTGGGATTCTAAATATGAAGAAATAAGCAAAATTGAAAGAAAAGAAAACAAAGTAAAGCAATTTATAATAAAGCATAAAATAATAACTGCACTATTAATAAGTTTAAGCATATTAATGGCAATAAACACAATATTAATATATAATTTTTTTATAATATTAGGAACAATTAGGTAAATTGGAAAAAATAACAAATTAAAAGGAGAAGCAAATGAACATAGCAAATGAATGGAAAGATTACGAAATACTAGATATGGCAAATGGAGAAAAATTAGAAAGATGGAAAAATATAGTTCTCGTAAGACCAGATCCACAAATAATTTGGAAAGATAAAACCTTTCCAGAAAAATGGAACAAGGCAAATGCTACATATAAAAGAAGCAATAAGGGAGGCGGAGGCTGGAATTACAGAACAAAACTTCCAGAAAGCTGGCAAATAAAATATAAAGAATTAACATTTAATATAAAACCAATGGGCTTTAAACATACAGGACTTTTCCCAGAACAAGCTGTAAATTGGGATTGGATGATTAATAAAATAAAAAATGCAAAAAGACCAATAAAAGTATTAAATCTATTTGCATATACAGGAGGTGCAACTGTTGCATGTTTATACGCAGGTGCATCTGTTTGTCATGTAGATAGTTCAAAAGGAATGGTAGCATGGGCAAAAGAAAATGTTGTATCATCTAAATTGCAGGATAAACCTGTTAGATATATTGTAGATGATGTTGTAAAATTTGTTCAAAGAGAAATTAGAAGAGGAAATAAATATGATGCAATAATAATGGATCCACCATCATATGGAAGAGGTGCATCTCGGAGAAGTATGGCAATTTGAAAATAATATAGCAGATTTGATATCGTTATGCAAAGAAGTTTTAAGTGATAACCCATTATTCTTTTTAATAAATTCATATACAACTGGAATATCTGCAGAAGTGTTAAGCAATTTATTAAAAATAAATTTAAGCAATTATAAAGGAAAAATTTCAGCTGGAGAAATAGGATTACCTATGACTAATTCAAACTTAGTTCTACCATGTGGGATATATGGAAGATATGAAAATTAAACTTATTATGTGAAATTTATAAAACTAGAAAAATCATATATGAAAATAAAAATAAAAAAATTCATATATGATTTTTTATTGTTTATAAGCTAAATAAAAATTGATGGGATTTTAAGTATAAAATCACCTTAAAGAAAAGGACAAGGTGATTTTATTTGATAGAAAAAATATGTAATAGTTTAACAAAAAAAATTCAAAGTAAAATGCCAGATGTAGATGAAGAAAGAGCAGAAGTAATTAATTATGGATTACAACTGGTAATAGGAGAAATACCCAAAACATTTATCCTAATTGCAATTGCTTATTTATGTGGGGTTCTAAAATTAACAGTATTAGCTTTGCTATTTATAATGCCATATAAAACCTTTTCTGGAGGTGTACATTTAAAAACACATATTGGATGCATTATTGCAACAAGTTTATTTTATATAGGAAATGCATTGCTTAGTAAAAATATCATTTTGAATCCTGTATATATTAAATATATATTAGCTTTAGCAATATGGATATTTAGTATAGTGATGATAAAATTATATGCTCCAGCAGATACAGAAGCGGTTCCAATTTTAAGAAAAAAAGATAGAAACTTAAAAAGAAATTTATCATATATAACAATGACATTAACAATAATTGCAGGAATACTAGTAAAAAATATAGTTATTTCTAACTTACTAATATTTGGAGTTTTAATTCAGACTATATCAATAACAAAACTAATATATAAATTAACAAAAAGTAAATATGGATATGCAGAATATATAAAACAACAAACATCAAACAATGCAACTTAATTTGATTACATAAATAAAAAAAGAGCAACACAATTTTATACTTTTAAATAATACCAAAGGAAAGTATAAAATAGTGTGCTATAAAAAGGGGGGATACAAATGTTAAAGCTATTAGCTAAAGTTGCAGAAAAATATGCAAAATCTACAAACACAGCATGCTTCTTTTGGTTCTTCGCACATCAACCAAAAATGCCAGCATCATTAATTAAAAAAGACTAATTTAAAGATTGTATTTTCAAAGAAGCTGTGCCATCAGCTTCTTTGAAAAGTACTAACAGTATATTTCTAATTGTTGTTTGAAGAATTTATTGCCTTTGGATGTAAATAAGTTTAAATTGTTATTTTTATTTAATATTTTACGAACTTCCCATAAGCCTAATCCATGACTTTTATTATCTTCTTCAACTTTAGAAGTATAACCTTTTTCAAAAATTCTATCTGTATCTACATTTTTATTAGAATAAGTATTTTCTATTACAAATAATTGTCTATTTGCTTTATTATCTTTACGGATAGTAATATTTATAATTTTTTCTTCACATTTATTACTTGCTTCTATAGCATTATCTAAAAGTATTCCTAAAATTCTACTTAAATCATATGTTTTTATGTTTAAAGTTGTTAAATCTAAAAATACCTCAAAGTTCATTTTAATATTTAATTCATCAGCTTTGTGATATTTTGAAGTAAGTAAACTGTATACTGCAGGATTATTTATAAGTTCTGGATTAAGTACCGCTAAGTTATTAACCTTTTTGCAATCTTCCATTAAACCAGAATAATAATCTTTTAAGCCTTCCATATTATTAGTAGAAATATATCCACCTATGGCTTGAACAATATTATTAAAATCATGTTTAAAGCCCCTGATGTTATCATAAAGAATAGTTAAAGTTTTATTATACAACCTTTCTTCTTCTAAACTTTGAGTTGTTACTTCTAACTTACTTGTTCTAGATAAGGTGTATATGCTAATAATAAAATAAATTAAAAGTATTAGGACTGAAGCAAAAGTAATATGAAAAGGTAAATAATCATTATAAAATCTTGCAAGGTATGATTGTATGCAAACAGCAACTATACCTATTGAAAAATTTAATAGTAAAATTCTAGAACTTGCATCACCAAACTTTTCAACTACATTGATATTTATATTGTGCTTTTTAAAAAACAAGTAAATAAAATATGCACAAGAATACATCAAAATAGAAAATAAAAATTTATGAATTGGTACAATAACAAAACTATTTGTTGGAATGCCAGAAATTATTGTATATACATTTACTAATATTGAACCAAGCAAAACAAAGACTACATAAGGTATGATTTCAGCTAAGATAGATTTTAATATATTTGTTTTAAATATAAAGTAAACTAATACCGGACAAGCTATTAAATTTATAAAAGTATTATATGGAGTTGGAATAAGCCATAAATTAATAAACCCAATAAATGAAAGGATAGAAATATATATAATTTTTTGCTTTTTAGTAGATTTAATATTTAGTATTTCTGTAAAGAGTAGCATAGAAACTGTAAGTTCAAGTACTAACATAGGAATGCTGATAATCCTAATACAAGTTTCATTCTCCGTTGTTAATGCTGTCCAAATCGTTTGTAAAATTTCCATTTTTAAAAACCTCCAAAATGTTATTTTTATATTTAGCTCCGATAGAGCAATAATTATCATGAGGAAACAATATAGTATTTTTACTAGAATTAATATCAGAAATATTTTTTACATTAACTATATATGACTTATGACATCTAACGAAATTTTCTGGTAGACAATTTTCAATCTTATTAAAAGAACTATACGTTTCATAGGTACGAGAATTAGTACAAAAAACCAATTTCATACCATCTTTTTTTATGTAGTTTATTTCATCCTGATTAATTATAGTCTTATTATTATTTAGTCTAATAAACTTAGAAGGAGTCCTTTTTATATCATCAATAAGCCTTAAGATAGTTTCCTCTAATCTCTCGTCAACTAAAGGCTTAGGTAAATAATCAAAAGTTTTAAATTTGTAAGCAACTAAAGCATATTCTAAGTGACCAGTAGTAAAAATTATATAAACATCTTTGTTTTTCTTTCTAACCATATTTGCTGTATCGCAACCAGTTAACTCGGATTTTAAATTTATATCTAGGATTAAGACATCCACTTTATTGTGTTCAACATAATTAATTACGTCATATCCATTTAAGGATTGTAAAACAATTTGGGCGTCAATGTCATGATTAATAAAAATTGCCTCTAGCATTTTTGAAAGCCTATCCAATACAGCAGGATTATCGTCGCAAATAACAAAATTTAACATATTTCCTCCTATATTTTTATCTTTAGAAAAATACAATAAAATTATTTTAAATAAAACGACAAAGTCGTTAGAAGTGCTCTGGAGTTTATAAGTTTGTAATAGATAACTTTATAAAACAAAATTCACCATATAAAAATAAAATTCCTTATTTTTCCAGAACAATTTTAATATAATGCAAAAAGAAAATAATGTCAATATAAAAAGATAAATTTGGAATTCATAAGTAATTATTTATTTATAAGTAAAAGAAAGGCAAAATAATATGTAATAAAAATTGATTAAATTCATAATATTAAAAGAGAAATAACAAAAAGTAATTAGGTTAAATATAGGAGGAATGCATGGATTCTAGGAAGATAATATATACATTAATAATAATTATAATATTTATATTTACATTTAGTATAGTTTCAATTAATAAAGAAACGAAAGAAAATGTAATAACTACAAGCTCTAATGCAACACTGTCTAATAAAAAAATAGGATGGGGAATAAAAAGAAATGACAACCATAATCAACCAGACTTGGGAAGTAACAATAAGAGTTTACTAGATAAATACGAAGGAATAGCAATGGGAAATGACACAGACAAGTATGTATATTTAACATTTGATGAAGGATATGAAGCAGGTTATACTGCAAAATTGCTAGATATATTAAAGGAAAATGAAGTAAAAGCTGCGTTTTTTATAACAGGTCATTACTTAAACTCTCAAAGCGATTTGGTAAAAAGAATGATTGATGAAGGCCATATAGTGGGAAATCATACAGTAAACCATAAGAGTATGCCAGACTTAGATGACAATAAAATAAAAGAAGAAATTATAAATTTACATACAACAGTATATGAGAAATTTAATTATGAAATGAAATATATAAGACCACCAATGGGAGAATATAGCGAAAGAACTTTAGAAATTACAAAAAGTTTAGGATATACAACAGCAATGTGGAGCATGGCATATGATGATTGGGATGAAAACAAACAAGGAAGAGAAGAATACGGAAAAAATAAAGTCTTATCAAATGTTCATAATGGTGCAGTAATACTTTTACATGCCAATTCAGTAGATAATAGCAACATATTAGATTCATGCATTAAAGAAATAAAAAATATGGGATATGAATTCAAAACTTTAGATGAATTTAAAAGATAAATTGGAATTTGTAAAATAGATGTGTGAAGTGCGAAGTTGGATTCGTAGGGGCGTATTGCATACGCCCGAAAACAAATTTATTATAAAAACCGTAGGGGTTACCGCCCTCGGCAACCCGAAGTGTGCCATACACCTCCCACATCACACCTCTCACATCAATAAAACTAAAGGAGAGATAACATGAAAAATAAGAGAAATACAAGATTTGCAAATAAGGTAAATAAAATATTAGAAGTTCCAAGAGAAATAACTGAAAATTCTCCTAAATTTACAATAATAGGCTTTGATGAAATGCTAATTGAAAATTATAAAGGAATTTTAGAATACGAAGAATTTTATATAAAAATAAAAACAGAAATTGGAAATATAAACATAAATGGATTCAACTTAAGTTTAGAGCAAGTAACTGAAGACGATATATCCGTTAAAGGAAAAATAGAAAGCATAAGTATAGAAAGAATTCTGGGATAAACGAAAAAATTTACGAAATGGAGGAAAACAAAATTGTTCCTAAAAATTTGGCTAAATTATATAATTGGGTATGTAAATATAAAAGTAGAAGGATATTTTTTAGAGAGATTTATAAATATATGTATAAGTAAAAAGATACTTTTATGGAATATAAAAAGAAAAAAAGCGAGTTTATTATATGCTAATATTAGTGTAAGTGATTACAAAAAACTAAAAGAGATAGCAAGAAAAACTAGAACTAGAGTAAAAATAGAGTCTAAAAAGGGAATTCCATTTATATTACATAGATATAGAAAAAGAAAAATATTTGTAGTTCTATTAGCAATAGTAATAGTGGGACTAGTAGCAACGTCGAATTTTATATGGAATATAGAAGTTAAGGGAAATACAATAATACCAAAAGAAGAAATAATAGAAGAACTAAGTAAACAAGGCTTGAAAATAGGAACAAATAAAAACAAAATAAATACAAGTTTAATAATAAATAAAGTAAGATTAGATAGAGAAGATATTGCGTGGATAGGAATAAACCTAAAAGGAACAAATGCAATAATAGAAATTAAGGAGGCAGACAAAGCACCCGAGATAGTTAATGAGAGTGAATATTGCAATATTGTATCAAACAAAACAGCAATGATAACAAAAATTAATGTACAAAACGGAACAGCTAATGTAAAGGAAGGAGACATTGTAAAAGAAGGAGATGTGCTAGTAAACGGCTACTTAGAAGGATTATATACTGGAATTAGATATGTACATGCAAAAGCAGATATAGAAGCAAAGGTATGGTATTCAAAAAAAGAAAAATTTTATTATAATCAGCAAATCCAAGTTCCCTCAGGTGCTACGGAAGAAAAGTATACATTAAATATAAATAATTTTAAAATAAATTTTTATAAAACCCTTTCAAAATTTGAAAAATATGATACAATAAATGAAAATAAAAAATTAATGTTATTTTCTAATTTTTATTTACCGATTGAACTTATAAAAACAACAAATTGTGAATATGAAGATCAAGATGTAACATATACGGAAGAAGAACTTAGAAGCAAAGGAACAGAAGAATTAACAAATGAACTGGAAAATGAAATAGAATGCAAAGAAAACATTGTAAATAAACAAGTTAATATATACGGAAATACAGAATACATAGAAGTTGAAGTCATATATGAAGTGCTTGAAAATATCGGTATTAAAGACAAAATATTATTTTAAAGGGATAGGTGATATTATGGAACAAAAGAGCCTAAGGGTTTTAGACACAAACAAAACATTTTTTTCAAAAATAACTAGTACTATTACGAAAATGCTTATACCAACAAAACTAAGTCTTAATAGCATGATGATTTCAATCAAAAGAAACAATCTAATAAAGGCATATACAAATTATAGCCTAGCAGTAGAGGAAAATGATATAGACAAAAAAGAAGTATTACTAAAAAAATATGAAGAACTTTATAGTTTATATCTTGAAGCTATAGATAAATATATAATAGATTCTGTTTATAAAAAAGTAAAAAATCGGAACAGCTTCATCTTTTGAGAAAGAAGCGTTGAGTAAATATTATTTTGTTGTAAGTTTAAAGGAAAAACAATATTTAGAGTATAAATATAGAAAACAAGAATATTTGTTAAAAGTAGATTATGAATCAGTAACAAATTTAAAAAAAGAAAGTATAATAGAAAAATACAACAAATTTTATACTGCAAAAATGGATACTTTATACAAAGGATTGCTAAAAAATTATTCTATACAACTAGCAGATACAGTTTCTAGCAAATTAGATTCTATAGACAGTACTTATAACAAAATATTTAGTACCTTAGAAACTTACATTTCTGATATTTTGCCAATAAAATTGAGAATAAGCAATAAAGAAAATTATAAAAACATAATAGAAGATTATGAAAAATATGAAAGTATGTTAGTAGGAAAGTTGGACGAAAGAGATAGAATAAGACAAAAGATGGTATTACTAGGAATAAGCAGAGAACTATTTACACATAGTCTACCTCTAATTGCAGCAGAGCAATGCTATGAAAAACTTATAAATGATGTAAGAAATCTAATTGTGAATTCTAAAACAAAAGCAAGAAGAAATACAACATTTGAATTACTTATAGAATTGATAGAAGATTATAATATAAGGTTATTATCCACAAAGGTATATTGGGACAAGCCAATAGAAAGAGAAGAATATAAAAAATTCTGGAATAAATATAAAGAAATAAAGAAAATAGAAGATGAAAAAGAACAAAGTGAACAAAAACAAGTATTATTCCTAAAAAATGAATTAAAACAATTGAATAAAAATGAAGAGAACAATAATTTAATTATAAAATGTGTAAAACAGAAATTATTAGAGCTTGGAGCAATTAGACAAATAAAGAATAACTGTAAAACTCTAGTTGGTGACTTTAAAAAAGTTAAAGAAGATTTAAACATAACTAATTAAAAAGGAGAAAAATGAAAGTAGCAGAAATAAATTTCTTAGACATAGAAGAAAATAATGAATATATTGATATATTAAATAAAGTATTAGAAAAATGTTTTGAAGAAGAAAATCTAAATTCCAAAAACTTATACATTAACATTGTACTTACAAATCCTCAAAACATTAAAGAAATTAATAAGCAATATAGAAATATAGAGAAAGAAACGGATGTATTATCTTTTCCTATGTTTGAAAAAGAAGAAATAGAAAAACTAGATAATAAAAATCAAGATATTTTAGGAGATATAGTTATCTCTATAGAAAAAGTAAAAGAGCAAGCAGTGGAATATGAGCATAGTTTTGAAAGAGAATTAGCATATATGGCAGTACATGGATTTTATCATTTGATGGGGTATGATCATATGGAAGAAAATGATAAAAAAGAAATGAGAGAAAAAGAAGAGAATATATTAAAAAAATTAAATATATTAAAATAATAAGGAAGGATGATATTAAAAAAATGGGAAATGGGAAAAGAACAAAAGAAGCAAACAAAAAAGGTGGAGCAAAAATATTAATTATAATTTTAGTTATTTTAATTTTAATTGCAGGTGTTTTACTAGCATTAAAATTACTAAATAAAGGACAAGTAGAAACAAATGCAAATGGGGAAATAATAGAGGAAAAGAAAGAAGAACCAAAAGTTCAAATAGTAGATGTCAACTCAAAAACTAGACCTTATGCAGTAATGATAAACAATAATCATTCAGCATGGCCACAATGTGGACTAAAGGATGCGTACTTGGTATATGAAATAATTGCAGAAGGTGGAATTACTAGAATGATGGCATTATACAAAGATAAATTACCAGAAAAAGTAGGATCAGTTAGAAGTGCAAGACACTATTTCATAGATTATGCAGAAGAAAATGATGCAATATTCATACATTGGGGAGGAAGCCCACAAGCATATTCAAGAATAAACTCAGGAATAAATGACTTAGATGGAATAGCACTAGAAGGAACAAGTTTCTTTAGAGATAAAACATTAAAAAGAGACTACGAACATACAGGTTTTGTTAATCTAGAAAAAGCGAATAAGCAAGCACAAGAAAAAGGCTACACAAGAGACACAAACAAAGACTTGTTGTTAAACTATAGTGCAACAGAGCTTGACTTAGCTAGCTTAGAAGGAGCGGAATCAGCTGAAGATATAACACTAAAATATTCATATTATCATACAACAAGCTATGAATATGACAAAGAAAACAAAGTATATAAAAGATTTATGGCTGGAAAAGCAAACACAGACTTAACAACAGGAGAACAATATACAGCAAAAAACATAATAGTATATAAAGTTGGAAATAAAACTATAAACGATGGAGAAAATAAAGGAAGACAAGATTTATTAAATACAGGAACTGGAAAAGGATACTATATTTCAGAAGGGTATGCAATTCCAATCACTTGGGAAAAATCAACACATAGTGGACAAACAATATATAAATACGAAAACGGTGAAGAAATAAAAGTAAATGATGGAAACACATTTATACAAATACTACCAACAGAAGGAACAATAACATTAGAACCAGGAGAAAAAGCAGAAACAGAGACAGAATCAGCAGCATAAAAAGAAAAAGAGGGAAAAAGGGGACAGACCCCATTTTCCCTCTTTTTACATTTTCTCTTTTTTTCTTACAAATAATATGGTAAAATGGCTTTGTCAAGTAAAAAAGGTAAATAAAAAACAATAACTCATTTACTTTTTTTTACAAAAAATTAAAATCAAAAAATATATAATGATTAAGCGAGGTAAAAATGGAAAAATTTAAATCAGGATTTGTTTCAATAATAGGAAGAACAAATGTAGGAAAATCAACATTAATAAATAATCTTGTAGGAGAAAAAGTTGCAATAACAGCAAATAAAAATCAAACAACAAGGACTGCAATAAAAGCAATAGTAAATAGAGAAAATTCCCAAATTATATTTATAGATACACCAGGAATACATAAACCAAGAACAAAACTTGGAGAAACAATGAATGAAACTGCATGGGGAACAATACCAGAAACTGATATTACATTATTCATTGTAGAAGCAACATCTAGTAAAATAGGAAAAGGCGACAGTTTAATAATAGAAAAACTAAAAGAAAAAAAGACAAAAACAATATTATTAATAAATAAAATAGATCTAATAGAAAAAGAAAAACTATTAAATTTAATTGAAACATATAGTAAAGAGTATGAATTCCAAGCAATTATACCAATATCAGCAGCAAATGGAGAAAATATAGATAAAATACTAGATGAAATAGAAAAGCACCTTCCAGAAGGACCTGCATATTATGATATAGAAGAGTATACAGACCAAACTGCCAGACAATTAGTAGAAGAAACAATTAGAGAAAAAGCCTTAAAATTGCTAGACGAAGAAGTTCCACATGGTATATTAGTAGAAGTAGAAAAAATGAAATTAAGAGAAACTACAAAAGGCGAAGAAATTTACGACATAGAAGCTACTATATATGTTTTAAAAAATTCTCATAAAGGAATTGTAATAGGCAAAAATGGAAGTATGCTAAAAAGAATTGGAACATATGCAAGACAAGATATAGAAAGAATGCTACAAACAAAAGCAAATTTAAAAATTTGGGTAAAAGTAAAAGAAAATTGGCAAGACAATAATAGCATTTTAAAAAGATTTAAAAGCGAATAAAAAAAATAAATTTACAAAAGATAAAATTAAAGGTGTAAATAAAGTTGACAAAATTTGCACAATTTATAAGGAGATGAGACTTATGATAAAGCAGATAGCATGGAATACCTTTAAGAATACAGGAAATATAGATACATTTTTAGAACTAAAACAAGTAACAGAAATAGAACAAAACATAAAGGCGGAAAAAAATGAAATTATTGAAAGTAAAAGGAATAATAATAGCGGAAAAGACGGTATCAGATTTTGATAAAATAGTTACAATATTAACTCCAAACATACGGTAAAATTGAGGCTGCAGCAAAAGGGGCAAGAAGGCCAAAAAGCTTGCTTATGGCTGCAACTCAATTTCTGTGCTTCGGAGAATATTTACTTTACAAAAGCAGTAATTCATACAGCATAAACTCATGTGAGACAATAGAATTATTTTACAACATAAGAACAGACTTAGACAAATTAAATTATGCATCACATATTACAAAAATAATAAATGATGTAACAACAGAAAATCAAAATACATATAAAGCATTACAATTGTATTTAAATACATTGTATATGATATCGGAAACGGAAAAAAATTTAAGTTTAATAAATTCAGTATTTACATTAAGGTTACTATCTATAATAGGATATAGACCAGTAGTAGAAGAATGCAAAAATTGCAAAACAAAAGAAAATTTGAACTATTTTAGCTTTAAGGATAGCGGGATAAAATGTGATGCATGTAGTAAACAAGATAAAGGGGCAATGAAAATTAGTTCAACTACAAAAGATGCCTTAAGGTATATAATATATGCAGATTCTAAAAAGATTTTTTCTTTTGAAGTGCCAGAAGAAACAATAAAAGAACTAGAAATAATTTCTAAAATATACTTAAGAGAAAAACTAGAAAAAGAATATAAATAAAAAATATGTGTTGCAAAATTAATTCGCTTACGCTATAATAAAAAAAACAAATGAAAGGAAGCGATTAATATGGTAAATATTAAAATAACAGGTAAAGACGTTAAAGCAACAGAGGCAATACAAGAATATTTAGATAAAAAAATGGATAGAATAGAAAAATACTTTGAAGGGGACATTGATGTTGTAGTTACTATAAGAACAGAAAAAACAGAACAAATTGCAGAAATGAGTGTTAAAGTAAAACAAGATACATATAGAGCAGTAACAGCACATAAAGATATGTATGCTTCTATAGACAGAGACATAGATATACTAGAAGGTCAAATTAGAAAAATAAAAACAAGAAAAGACAAAGCAAACAAAGATGATTCTATAAAATCAATGAATGCAGATTTAAAAGAAGAAAAAACAATAGAAAATGAAATAATAAAAACAATTTATTATGATATAAAACCTATGACACCAGAAGATGCAAAATTAAAACTACAAGAAAAACCACAAGACAGATTTATAACATTTATAAATCAAGAAACAAACAAAGTAAATGTTCTATTCAAAATGAAAGACAATAAAAACTTTGGTTTAGTAGAACCAGAAGCATAAAACAAGAAAGACAGGAATTTAAAGTTCCTGCCTTTATGTATTTATATAGTAGGAAATTTCTCATTTCCTACTATATAAAAATGCTATAATCGCTATTGCCTTTGAGATTTCCTCATTACATTCGGGAACTCAAATCTGCGAGAACAAAGGGCGACTAAAGTCACTTTGTTCTACAAGTACACAAAAGTAAAAACTAAAAATTCCTGCAAAAGCTAAATTAGATTAAACTATTTCATTTGGCTTTCAGCTTGTTGAATCATTTTTTTAACCATGTTACCACCGATTCTACCAGCGTCTTTTGCTGATATATCACCATTGTAACCATTTTTTAAATTAACTCCAACTTCACTAGCTACTTCATATTTGAATTTATCTAGAGATTCTTTAGCTTCTGGAACTAATCTTCTATTAGAATTTGATGTTGCCATTATTTTTTCACCTCCTAGGATATGAATTAAAACATTTTGAAAGCTGACTTGCTTTTCAATAATTAGAATGCGCAAATAGAAAAAAAATAAACTGGAAATTTTTTGTAAATTTCTAAATAAAATTTGTTAGGTGAATTGTAATTTGTTTTAAAAATATTGAAAATAAATTTACTAATGATATAATAAGAAAAAACGGAGGATAAAATAATAATGTACAAATTAATAGCAATGGATATAGATGGAACTCTTTTGAATTCATATGGAGAAGTAAGTTTGAAAAATAAAGAAGCAATAGAATTAGCTTTGAAAAAAAATATTGAAGTTGTACTAACATCTGGAAGAATGCCAAAAGCAATTTTGCCAATAGCAAATGAAATAAAAGCAGATAAATATATAATATCTGGAAATGGAGCCGCAATATATGATGTTCAAAATGATAAAATAATATATAATAGCTACTTGACTAAAAAGAAAGTGCTAGAAATAATAGATATATGCGAAAAAAATAGTATGTTTTACAATGTTTATACAAATGATGTGATTCTTACAAAATCACTTAGTTATAATATTCTTTTTTATCACAATGAGAATAAAAGAAATCCAGAGGATAAAAAAATAAAAATTAATATAGTTAATGATATATACAAATATGTAAAAGAATATGAAAAAGAAGACTTCCTAAAAGTTACAATATGTGATAATGATGAGTTTGTTTTTAAAAGCATAATGAATAAAATTAAAAACATAAGAAATGTAGATATTCTAGAAGTTGCACATATGTCTAAGAAGATAATAAAACATGGAAGCGAAGAACATGAAATTGCATACTATTATACAGAAATTACAAATAGAAATGTAAACAAGTGGACTGCTCTAGAAATGTTGTTAAAAAAATTGAAAATAGAAAAAGAGGAACTAATTACAATAGGAGATAATGTCAACGATAAAGAAATGATAGAGAATGCAGGTTTAGGAATAGTGACGGGAAATGCTTCACCAGAGATGAAAAAAATAGCAAACAAAATAGTGTCAAGTAATAATGAAAATGGAGTAGCGGAAGCGATAATAAAATATGCTTTGTAAGCAATATTACAAAAGTGTTACAACAATATTATATTTGAATTACAATCACCTTAAATGTTGTTTTTAAGGTGATTTTGTTATAAAATAAAAACACGAAGCGTATTTAAATTTTAAAAGAAAATTTAAGTATAATAACGGTTAATTTTGGAGCGCTTTGATGCCTCTCAAAATAGCAAATTAGGAGGAATATAATATGGTAGCAAATCCAATGCAAAAAAAAGCAAGAAATTCATTTTTATTAGGAATGATAATTACACTTTTAGTGTGCGCAATAATAGGAGGATTGTTTTATGTTCTTGTAATAAGAAAAAATGAACAAAAAGAAGCTGAAGAAGGAACACTTACATATGTGTATAGATTAAAAAAAGATGTACAGTCAGGACATGAAGTTACAAGCGCAGATGTTGAATCGATAGTAGTAACATCAAAAGCGGTGCCAGCAGATGCATTTGCTTCTAAAACAAAAACTAAAAATGAAAAGGGAAAAGAAGTATGGAAAGATAAAGCCTTTGTAGGAGGATATAACGCAAAAGTAGATTTGAAAGCTGGAACAATACTATCATCAGCTTTGGTAACAGAAAGAGAAGAAATAAATAAAGACTTGAGATATGTAGAATATAATATGCTGGCTTTACCTACAACTGTAGATGTTGGACAATTTGTAGATATAAGGTTAACACTTCCAAATGGACAAGACTTAATAGTTGTTTCTAAAAAAGAAATAAAATCAATATTAGGAGCAACAATAGGAATAGAATTATCAGAGCAAGAAATTTTAATGATGGAAAGTGCTATTGTAGAAGCATATATAATGACAGCTTCAAAATTGTATGTAACTCAATATGTAGAACCAGGAATTCAAGAAGCAGCAATAAACACATATATTCCAACAAGCGCAGTACAAGAACTTATTAAAGTAAATAGCAATATAGTTGAAACTGCAAAAAATGCACTTGTAAATACATTTAAAGATAACAATAGAATATATGTGGACAATGAACGTTCAAGATATGGCGAAGACGAAACAGAAAATATAGAAACAAAATTAAAAGAAGAAATTGAAAATGCAAAAGCAGCAAGAGAAGCATACCTATCAGGATTAACAAGCTATTAATATAATTATAGTATCAAAATTTATAAGGCAGGTGTTAAACCTGCCAACAATAAAATAAATTAAAAAAATACAAATGATATTGGACTAGTAAATGAAATAGGAGGAATTTAAGTTGAAAAAAATAGGCTTTATAGGGGCTTTTGAAAAAACTGATTTAATTGTATATATTGCAAAAATATTAACAGAAGTGAAAAAAAGAGTATTAGTAGTAGATACAACCATTTTGCAAAAAGCAAGATATATAATACCATGCATTGCCCCTACTAAGTCATATGTTACAGAATATGAAGGAATTGATGTCGCAGTTGGATTTGACGATTTAGAATCTTTAAATAAATATATGGGAAACATAGAAAATGATTATGACATTATACTAGTAGATGTTGATTCATATGAGAAATTTGATGCATTTGAGTTAATGAATTCAGAAAAATTATATTTTGTAACAGCATTCGATAGTTTCTCTTTGAAAAAAGGAATAGAAATAATAGGAACAATGAGACAAAAGGTTAAAATGAAGAAAATATTATTTTCTAGAGAATACGTAGAAGAAGATGATGAATATTTAAATTTATTATCATTAACTTATCCGATAGAATGGGATGAAGAAAAAATACATTTTCCATATGATCAAGGAGACTTGACAGCTATAATAGAAAATCAAAGAGTGACAAAAATAAAGCTGAAAAATTTAAGTGAAGAATATAGAATGTCATTGTTTATGATGGTACAAGAAATAGCACCAGAAGTAAAAGTGGGGGAAATAAAAAAAGCTTTTAAAAATATTTAAGGAGAAAATAAATGGCAATTATATCATTTTGGAATAATGGAAAAGAAGAAACTGGCAAAAGCTCGTCTATAGTAGCAATATCTACTCTATTAGGAGTAAACCACAATTATAAAATATTAGTTTTAGATACTAAATATAATGATTATTTTTATCATGATTGCTTTTGGCAAGAAGATAAAACAATAAAGTTGATAAACAGTAATAATGCAAAAACTGATATCGGTCATGATATTAGCGGATTGTCTAAGGCAATATTAAGTAATAAAACATCTCCAGAAATAGTAACAAATTATACAAAAATAGTATTTAAAGATAGACTGGAGTTACTTATGGATACAAAAGTGGAACCAGAAGAATATGAAATACACAAAACAATATTTAAAGATATTGCAAGAATAGCAAGCAAATATTATGATTTAGTGTTTATAGATATAGATAGTGATTTGGATGAAAAAATCAAAGATTCATTATTAGAAATTTCAAATTTAGTTATAGCATGCTTGCCACAAAACTTAAGAAAAATAAATGAATTTATGGAATTAAGAGAGAAAAAAGAAGTTCTTAAAAATAAAGAAATAATTCCACTAATGGGAAGATATGATAAACATTCAAAATTCAACAAAAAAAACGTTTCAAGATATATGAGAGAAAAAAGAGGGGTATATGCAATACCATATAACACATTATTTTTTGAAGCATGTAATGAAGGAAAAGTAGCTGACTTTTTCATAAAATTTAGAAAAATAAATGAAAAAGATAGAAATGCAATATTTATTTCAGATGTAAGAGAAGTTACTGAAAAGATGGTTGAGCGTTTAAAAGAATTACAAATGAGAATGTAGGAGAGGAGTTCTTAAACTATGACTGTTACAAATATTTTATTTACATTTGTTGTGTTAATACTAGCAGGAGTGTTGATTAAATACAAAATAGAAAAAAATAAAAATGCAGAAGTTGAAGAAGGAATTGACATTGATGACAAAACATACACAATAGATAAAATGAAAGAATTCGTTAAGAAAAGACTAGACGAAATTACAAAAATAAACCTTTACGATATAGGTCTTTCAGAAGAAGAATTAAAAAGAAGAAAAGCAAAAAAATATGAATTAAAAAGAGCATTAAAAGGATGTACTTATGGTGATGTTAACGATAAGAAATATGTAAAAGAACTGATTTTTGACTTACTATCTAAAGAATATGGAGTTACAGAAGTAAATATATCAAAAGCAATACCATTTGACATTCCGTCACTTCTAAATTCTCAAGACAAATTTGATATATTATTGTATACATATAAAAAAGATTTCGGATACGAAGCTTTAACACAAATAATTAAAAAATATAATTTAGCTACATTGAAATATATAGCAGGAGAAGCAAAACCATGCTATGTAATAACAAAAGAAGAAATAGATGACATATTTGATAAAGAAGCGATAACATTAACTTTCCAAGACAAGTTAAACATAGTAGTCCAAAGAATATATCAGCATTATAAAGGATACAGTAGTATTGATGAAATTAGAGATATGAATATAGATGGTGTGTCGGGAGGTGTATCTGGTCTTCCAGAAAGTTTCCTAAGCCAAGTTGCACAAACTGATGGAGATTACTTAGAGCAAATTGCAGAGCATAAAGTACCAAGAGCATGTGATAGTATATGGATAATGTTCCAAGGTAAATCTATACGTTTAGCATTCCTTTCATTTGGTAAAGAAAGTGAATTAAAAAGAGTATGTCAAAATATATACAAATATAACAACCCAGGACAATTATCTGACACAAATGGATTTAAAATCAATGAAATGAAGGATGGATCTCGTGTCGTTGTTGTACGTCCATCAATGTCAGAAACATGGGCATTCTTCGTAAGAAAGTTCGACGTAAAAAGAGCAACACTAGAACAAATAATTACAGTACCAGGAAAAGACAATGCAATAGATTTATTAAAATTCCTAGTAAAAGGAGCAAGAATAATATCACTTACTGGTGAGCAAGGTTGCCGGAAAAACAACAATGCTTATGGCAATGATAGAAAATATATACGAAACAATGAATCTTCGTATTACAGAAACAGCTTTCGAGTTGCACTTAAGAAAAATATATCCAACAAGAAATATATTATCAATGCGTGAAACAGAAACAATATCTGGACAAGATTGTTTGGACGTTCAAAAGAAAACTGACGGTAGTGTTAATATAATCGGTGAGGTTGCAACTGACCCCGTAGCATCTTGGATGATACAATCAGCACAGGTTGCATCTAAATTTACTTTATTTACTCACCATGCTAAAACTTTCCCAGACTTAGTTACAGCATTACGTAACTCAATGCTAAGGGCAGGAGTATTTAAAGATGAGAGAACAGCAGAAGAGCAAGTTGTTCAAGTATTAAACTTTGATATTCACTTAGTAAAAGACTTTAGAGGTAGACGTTATATAGAAAGAGTAACAGAGTGTGTACCAGTAGAAGATAAAAACGAATATACATATGATCACAGAAAAGAGAAAACTTTAGAAGGTAAAATGGATAAATTCATAGACAACGCAACACATTATTTTACTAAGGTTACAAACAGAGAACTATACAAATATGTAAACATAATGGAATATAGAAATGATGAATATGTTATAACAAACAAAATATCAGATCATAACTTAAGAGAAATGCGTATAAATATGGATGAATCTGATATAGAAGAATTTGATAGATTTGTAGAAAGAAATTGGGGAAAACAAAATTTAGGTTTTGGAGTACAAGAAACCCAAGAGGCGGTTCCAGTATCAGCAACAGTAACATCAAATGGACAAGAAAAAAGAAGAGGACGCCCATCTAAAAAATAAAGAATTTTCTTAAAACATTAATTACAGTGTATATATGAGCAAAATCTGTTTACTCACATATATAACAAAAAACTATAAGGGAATCCCCCTATACATATAAAAAGAAAGAGGTGTAAAAAGCCATGTCTAACCAAACATTATTTTTAATAATGGGAATAAGTGGTGGATTGTTTGTATTTACAATAATAGCATACCTTATAATGAGGCAAATATTAAACAAATCAGATATAAAACATATAAAACAATTAAAAGAAGGAACAAAAGAAAAAAAATACACCTCAGATGTTTTATACCAAAAAATATATATTTATCTTATAAGAGTACCATTTTTAAATAGATATGTAAATAAATTAAGAAGAAAACTAGAAATAATAAACATTGATGACGAATATCTTACAAGAAGGCAAACTGCACAAATAATTACAAAAGCAATATTAATAACTTTAGTTTTAACAATTTTTATAATTATTTTTGCACATTCTAATCCATTATTGTTATCTATATTATTACTTTTTGAACTATTCCTTATAGAAACATTAATGAGTGGAATGGTAGACAAATTAGATACCAAATTATTAAAACAACAAATAGAATTCTTTGCAGAAATTAGACATGCCTACCATGAATATAACATGGTAGAAGAAGCAATATATGAAGTTTCTCAAAAAGATCAACTAGAAGTTTCAAGACAAGGAGAAAAAATATACGAAATACTAATATCAGATGATCCAGAAACTGAACTAGAAAAATACTATGATGTAGCTCCAAATAGCTACTTAAAAGAATTTGCAGGAATATCATATTTAACAAGAGAGTTTGGAGATAGAACAGATAGTAATGGAGCATCTTTATACTTAAAAAACCTAAACAATATCACAGAAGAGATGCAACTAGAAATATTAAAAAGAGAAAAATTAGATTATGTATTTCAAAGTTTATCAGTAATAGCAATAGTACCAGTGCTTGCTATGCAACCACTTAGAAATTGGGCAGTATCTAACTTCTCTTTTACATCAGAATTTTATGATGGAAAATTGGGTTTTATAGCACAAATACTATTAGTAGCAATAACTTTTATATGCTATCTTTTAACAAGAAAACTAAAAGATAACGGTTCAATAAAAGGAGAATATGTTGACCCAAACAAAGTTTGGCAAATGAAACTATATAATAAACCAGTAGTAAAAAAAGTAGTAGATTTATTTATACCAAAAGAAAAAACAAAAGAATACAGAAAGGATATAAATTTATTAAAAGACGCTGCTTCAAAACAAAAGCTAGAGACATTATATATAAATAGAATAATATGTTGTATAGCTGTATTTATTGTATCATTATTAATATTTGGACAAGTACATAATGTAGCAGTAGATTATATATATGAAAACCCAACAACAAAATTCGATATGCTTCGGAGAACTTAGTGAAAAGGATAAAGCGGAAGCAATGAAATTAACAGAACAAGACAATTACTTTTTGGACAAATTAAAAGGGCAAAAGCTAACAGAAGAGCAAGTTAAAATGGAATTAAAACACTCTGAATACTATAGAGAAGCAACAGATGAAGAACTACAAGAACGGTGCAGAAAGAATAAATGAAAAACTAAAAGTGGTAAATAAAGAATATTTAAAATGGTTTGAATGGTTGCTTGCATGTGTATTTGCATTAGGCGGATATTGGGCACCAAAATGGATGCTTATGTTCCAAAAAATATTAAGAAAATTAGAAATAGAAAACGAAGTTATGCAATTCCAAACAATAATTTTAATGCTTATGAAAATTGAAAGGGTAAACGTAGAAATGATATTGGAATGGTTAGAAAGATATTCTAATATATTTAGAGAACCAATTTCGAAATGTGTTAATAACTACGAAGCAGGAGCATGGGAAGCATTAGAAGAATTAAAAAATGAAGTAAACTTTGAACAAATGCTTAGAATAATAGAAGGTTTACAATCAGCAGTGGAAAAAATACCAATTAGAGAAGCATTTGATGAGTTGGACAACGAAAGAGAATACTACCAAGAAAAAAGAAAAGAATCTAACGAGAGACTAATAAAAAGAAAAGGAATGATAGGAAAAGCAATAGGATTTACACCATTAGTATTACTTTTTGTAGGATACTTAATTGTACCATTAATTGCAATAGGATTAATAAGTATGACAAACACTATGTCTACAATGACAACAATGTCGACATAGTATAAAATCTTAAACAATAAAATGTAAATAACTATAAAAATACATAAATCTATTTTAAAAATAAAAAATGACACACATATGTAAGGAGAAAATCTATGGAGAATGCAGCAAAAGCATTATTGATTTCAGCTGGAATATTACTTGCATTAATGACTCTTTCGCTAATAGTATATGTATCAACTGCAACTACTAGATTGGTGGATGCACAGGAGAAAAAGAAAGCAGAAGAAGAGTTAACAGCATTTAATAAGGAGTATGAAGCATATAACAAAACAAGAATGTATGGAACAGAGATAATAACAGTAGTAAACAAAGCAATAGAGTATAATATAGATGCAAAAGAAAAAATAGAGATAACATTAATAACAACAAATGATTATGATACTATTGAAGAAACTGTTACAACAGATTCTAGGGGAAAAACAACACATACTAAAACAAGAATAGTAGATGGATTAAGTCTTAAAGCAAATACATCACATAATGCAACTAGTTTAAAAGCATTCTTTAGCCAACCAGTAGAGGATAGTCTTGGAAATGAAATAAGTAGTCATAGAATATTAAATATATATTGTGCTTTAACTACTTTTAAAAGGTCAATTTTCGAATGCGTACCAGATTCAGACCCAGCTGGCCCTGGTGTTACATATAACGAAAACGGAAGAATTGTGCATATGACTTTTAGGGAAGTAGCAAATTTTTCAGATTATTAGATAACAAACTATACTAAGTAAATCTAAAAAGAAAGGAAAATTTATGGAAAACGCATCTCAAGCATTAATTATAGCAGGAACTGTTTTGCTGGCAATGCTAGTATTAAGTGTAGGGCTATATTTAGTAGTAAATTATTCTAAGGTTAGTGCAAGTTATGAACAAAAAAAGGTTGTTGAAGAAATAAGGAAGTTTAATACTAACTTTACAAGATATATAACAAGGACAGATATAACTGCGCAAGAAATAATAACATTAAAGAACTTTGCCAAAAGTTATGATGAAAAAAATGGAACTAATACAAGCGTAATTTGTCAAGGATTAAATGATGATGATGTAAAGTTCATAAAAGATAATGCACCATATGGGGATCCGCTAAAGTTTTATTATTTTACATGCAAAGAAGAAAACGTCAAATATGACGAAAATGGAAGAGTAAAAGAAATAATATTTACAAGGTAATAAACATTAACATAAACCAATAAAAAATCATAAAAAAATGTTGCATAATGTAATAAAAAATATTATAATAAAAGAAGGAGAAACTTAAGAAATGAAGCAATCACTTTTAATGATACTAGCAATAATTTTTATTGTAATATGTATAGTTTCAGGAACAATACTTAATATTCAAACAGAAAGAAAAGAAATAAGCAAATACAATTTAGAGTATGAAAAATATCTAAATAAAGAAATTTTAGGAACTGAAGTAGCAACATTGATTAACAAGGTAATAGACCAAAACGAAAAGAACAATGTGAAAAAAAATGAAAAAGGCTATTATATTGAAAACAATGAAAACAGCATAAAAATAGACTTAAAAATGACAACACTAGATAAAACTTATCCAATGGAAGAAATATATAATAATCAAATAACAAACTTTGTGCAAAATTTTAATCAAATAACATTCAAATGTATAAAAATAGAATATCACAAAGATACAAAAAAAATATCAAAAATGGTATTTGAGGAATTAGAATAATATGTTATCAACGTTTTAGAATAAAAATATTCTAAAGATAAAATAAATAAAATTCAAAGGAGGAAAAATTATGGAGAATGCATCAAAAGCATTAATTATAGCAGGTGCTATATTAATTTCAATTTTATTAATTAGTGTAGGTATCATTATAATGAATGCAATCAATGATCCAGTATCAAGAACTAGTGAAACAGCAAGTAGCCAAGCAGTACAAATATTCAACTCTCAATTTACAGGGTATGCAGGTACAGATGTTGACTATAATACTACAAAACAATGTATAACAGCTGTAAAATCTGCAAAAGGAGAACACGAAATTACATTAAGTGGTGATATTACTGCAATGTCTGGATTAAACAGAAATAAAACATATGACATAGATTTTGAATCAGATGCAAGTGGATATTATAATATATGCACAATAACAGAACACTAATAGTGGAGTAAGTTATGGAGAATGCAGCTGACGCACTAAAAATGGCATTTGCAGTCTTTGTATTCGTAATTGCCATCACAACATTATTTATAATGGTTTCTAAGGTTAAAACAACATCAGATATTATGTTTTATTATAATGACAAAACTAATTTTCATGAGCATACTTCTTCTAATGAAACAAATAGAACAGTAAAAGTTGCAGACATAGTAGCAACACTTTATAGATACTATAAAGAGTCAGTGGCTGTTACAGTTGTTCTTCGAGAAGGACATCCAGAGGATACTTACTATTTTGATTTAGGGTATGAACAAATGGGTGAAGACAAGCCGTTATTAGTAAGGGATGGAACTGGGCATGAGTTATTGAAATTATCAACTCAAGAAAATATAGAAAAGAACTTAGGTGAATTTATAAACAATAATTTAATGCATAATGCTTATATTAATGATAGTACAAAATTTATAGAAACATTCACAGAAATACCTACAAGTGGAATTTATTCTACCGGAACAGATGGTTCAGAAATAACACTTTCAGCTGGAGGTAAAAAAGTATATATTACATATACTATACAATAATTATAATAATATAAATGAATATATCATTATTTATTGTAAATTAAAAATAATTTAATAAAATGATAGGGCGGGATTGTTTTGCCCGCCCCACAAAACAAGTGCACTGATATTAAAAAAGGAGGGAATAGCATGAGCGATACTTTAATGGTAGTAATAGGAATATTTGTAGCAGTAATATTAATGTTTATATTTCCTTTAATGTCATTATCTGAAAGAAGCGATGATATATCACAATCTGTAGTGCAAACTGCAACATCAGAATTTGTAGACAAAGTGTCTGTTGCAGGAAAAATAAAGAGAGTAGATTATGAAACCTATGCACAAACAATTGCTGGTACAGGAAACACATATGAAATAGAAATAGAAGTACAACATCTAGATGAAAATCCAGGTAAAAAATCTGCAGTGACTTCTGGAAGTTTAGTTGGAGAGAATGTGCGTTATTCTACATTTACTACAGAAATATTAGATAAAATGTACCCAAAAGATGGAAACTCTAGCCAAGATTATGTTTTAAAAAAAGGTGATAATATAATTGTTACAGCAAAAAACACAAATAGAACAATGGCTCAAATGCTAAGAACAACTTTTTATAAAGTAACACGGACAAGGAGCAAGTGAAGTTTCTGCAAGTGCATCAAGTATGGTTGTAAACAATGGAAAGTAAATAATTTTAAATAATAAACAAGGTATAAAAGTGAGAGGTGATATGGAATATGTTTAAATTAAATATACTCCATGCCACGTCTCACTTTATTAAAATGAAAGTAATAATACATTAGTTGAGGTGAAAAAATGAAAATACATAATTTATCAGTAATATTTGTATTAATAGCAATACCGTTAATATTAATTACATCATATTACATATCATTGCAGGTAGACACAATAAATATGCAGACAGCTTATGATGCAAAATTATTAGATGCTACAAAAGAAGCAGTAGATGCTTTCGAAATAAATACAGTACAATGGAATTCAATCTATTCTGAAACAGCGGATTCTAAGCGTAGAGATGTAATGGCATCTATTAATACATTTATAAATTCATTTGCAAATAGTACTGGGGTTGGAGGAACAAGTAAAGAATATATAATGGCATATATGCCAGCTATAGCATATACATTGTATGATGGATATTATATTTATTCACCTGCAAACGAACAATTGGCACTTAAGGATGACAATGGAGTTGGAATAGTAATGACTAAAAAACTATGGGACTCAGATAAAGATGCATTTTCAGGATACACATATAATCCAATAAATGAAGGTAAACTAATGTATCAGGTTGCAGAAGGAAAAGCAAGTAATGGAACTTATAATGATATTCCATTTACTCTAAATCAAGAGGATGCAGCAACAGAATACAATCATATATTAAAACCATTTGCAATGTACTCAGAAAAAATAGGCGATTGGGTAATAAACTACACATTAGATAATTATATAACGATATATGGTAGCATAACAGAGGCAGGAACAACTGAATATGTTTACAAATCAGGGTATTTAACAGATTTAAGCAAAATTGGAGGAATAATAAATAACTCAATTAATAATATTACTTTTAATGGAACTGAAGTAAAACCAGAAGAGCTATCTGAACAAGTGGTGTATAAAAGGAGTAAAAATGGTAATCCCAATAGAATATTAGCTAACTATGTTTATGAGTGTGAAGGAAACACAAAAGTATATTTTGATACAGATGGAACACCTTTTATAATAGACAGCAATTTAATTAGAACAGATTTAACACGAGACTCAAGTATAAAAAGATATAAAAAAATAACAATTCCACAAGAAAAAGGTTCTGATTGGTCATATATAGAGTTATACCAAGAGATAAATACAGGAGATTGGTATTATAGAAGAAAAAATGGAGAATTTGATAAAAAAAGAAGTGAAACAACATTTGACCGGAGTGGATAATAATATAAGACTTGACTATAGTGCAATAAATTATTGTGTAGAATCTTATATAATAACATCATTTATTAATACTTTAGATGGTCTAGAAACACCAGCAAATTGTGAATGCGGATACAATCACAGTAATAATCCATTAAAAATAAGTGCAGCAAATGATCCTGAAAATTCAGAATCAGACTTTTGCATCCATAAAAGAGGAATAATAAAAAATGTAGTAGAATCAAACTTAAATCAAGCAATAACAAGTTATAGCAGAAATAATGCATCTGGAGAATATAAATTACCTAAGCTTACAGAAACAGATTGGGATCAAGTTTTAACAAATGTATCAATAATAACATTTATTCAAAATATTCCAATTGGCATGAAATATTATAATAATTATGCAATAGCAACAAGTACAGTAAATAAAGAATATGTAGATCCGGATGAAATATATTTAAATGCAAGCGATGGAGATAGTGAATATTACCACACACCGTATTGCGAAAAGTTGGGCGAAAGTGATTTAAAAGGATATAGAAGTATAGATTATGTACAAAAGTCATATACAGAAAACGACGAAACAAAGTATTATTACAGACACAGCAATGCAGGTGATGCAATAGAAGCAAATCAGGCATGCTATTATTGCTTAGTGCAACGATCATTATATAATGAAGATAAGACTTTCCTAAAAAGAAAAGCATACAACACGGCTTTGGCTAGAGAAAGATATGTGGCAAGGATGTCTAGATTACCTGCAGAAATTGAATCAGTAATTGAAGTCCTAGGAGTGAGCGATACAGTAGGAACTGGAATGATATATATAAAGAAAGATGATGAAGTAGTTTCTGGAATATCAGCTATAAGCAAGAAGATTACAAAATCAGATGTAGGAAAAACATTTGAAATTTATGGCGACAGTAATAATATTTCAGCTGTATCAGGAGAAGAAATGGATGCTTCTAATACAAGTTTAAGTAATCCTGCTAAGGTAGCTAAAGAAGCATTAGGAAACAGAGCTTGTTATACAACAGATGATAGAATTGATGTTACCATAGCAGAATATAACAATAGAGGAGTTAGTATTGTATATAGACCAAATGGAGGAAACCCTGGCCCTGATTATGGAGCAGGAGATAGTAAAGATAATTTTGAAAAACAAACTTTCATTCCTTCAGATGTAGGAACAGGATTTATTAATGTAAAACTTCATTATAAAACAAATTATACAGTAGGAGCAGATAAAAGAGTAGAGGTATGGGCTAATATAAACGACTATGACAATTTAACAATAGCAGTAAAACCAATAGATATAACAGGTAGATTAAGACTAGAGTTTACTGATGGAACAAATACTTATTATTATTCAGAAAATACATTTAATGTAAAGAATGGAGATGAAATTTTCTGTAATATTCCTAGTGATACAATGTGGTATGGAAAAGATTGGCGCGTAAATGTACTAAATGTAGATAACAAAATCATAGCAACGGGAAGAGTAGAATATTACACAATTAATGATGCAACAGGGCTAAAAGGATTTTCAGATGCAGTAAATGGAACAAAAGGTCCAGAAGGAGGAGCCACAACACTAAGAAGAACATTTAAAGTAATTAATAATATTACAAGCGTTGGAGAGTTAGCGCCAATAGCAGGAGTTAATAAACCTCAAAGAGATGGCTGGAATAGTATTTGGTTTGAAGGTGATTTTCAAGGACAAGATCATACAATAAATGGAATTACAATGAGCTATACAAATGATGAAACATATAATTCTTTTGGACTATTTGGATGGGTAGGAAAAAATGCAAGGATAAGTGGCTTGAAAGTAGGAATAAATGTAGCATCTTTTAATAGTTCAGAACCAAAAAATAAAGAAAGAGATAATAGAATATGCATTGGAGGAATAGCTGGTTATACTGATGGACAAATAAACAATTGTACAATAATGAGTTCATCTAATATTGGAGCAGGATCAATAAGTGTTAATTCAGGAATTATCAAAAAAGACATATATTATGTAGGAGGAATTGCAGGTTATACAAAGGGAGCAATTACTCAATGCAAAGTAGAAAGTAATGTTAAAGTTAAAGGAGGAAAAATAGACCATTCTAATAGTACAAAACTTGACAAATTTCTTGAGACATATGCGGGAGGACTAATTGGTTATAAAGAAACAAATCAAGAAATAAATGATAGTTTTTCAGCAAATTGTACGGTGGAAGGATATGATAATGTAGGAGGAATTATAGGTTTCAATGCAGGAGGAGATATAAACAATGTATCATTTAAAGGAAGCTTAACTGGTTCAGGCGAAAACATTGGTGGAATAGTTGGATGTAACACACGAGGAAATATTTATAATTGTATAAATACAGTTAATATAAATGTCAAAGGAGAAAATGTAGGAGGAATTGTTGGATGTAACTACAATGCAAATGTAGTAAAATGCTATAATAATGCAAAGGTGACTGGAAACAAGAATGTAGGAGGAGTTATAGGAGTTTGCTATGGAGGAACAATAGATTATTGTGGCAATAATAATGAGGTTACAGGGAAAGAAAATGAAAATTATTTCAATTTATTTTATAACACAGCTGCAAATGAGTGCACAGGAACAGGTGGAATAACAGGAAAACTTTATAGGGCTAAAGCATTACACTCATACAATTCAGGAAATATTAATTGCAATTATAACGGAGGAGGAATATCTGGATTAAATCATGGAAGTACAGTAGAGTATTCGTATAATTCAGGCACAATTAGTAGTAGTTCAAGAAATAGGATAGGTGGAATATGTGGAGCAGGAAATACTGTATATATAAATGCATGCTATAATATTGGAACAATTAATGGAAATGGAGATATAGATGTCTTATCTAATGGAATGGGAGGAATTATAGGTTCTTGTGTAGATAATGCATATTTCCTTTTTATAGGAAAAGAAGAAGTATTACCAGAAAATAAATATTTTGATGCAATTGAAGTTCCAGTAGTAAAAATGGGACAATCTGTTAACGAGGTAATGTATTGTTATAATACAGGAAATCTAAATGGTAGTACAGGTTCAGATACATTAAATCACGCTAGTGGAATTATTGGATGTATTATGTGGGCACTAAATAAAGATGATATTACATTATTGAATAATTATTACTTAGATAATGTAGGAAAAGGTGCAAAAGGATCTTGGAGTAATATTGTATCTAATGGAGTTACAAGACTATCATCACAAGATATGAAAAAACAGTTATATAAATGGGCAGATAGTTCATTAAAAATTGAATCGAACTATGTATACAACACAATAACTCC
>CAKPJR010000002.1 GCA_934162925.1 uncultured Clostridia bacterium
AAACAGATAAAGGATACGAAGGATATGGAGTACTATGGTGGCAGTTAGAAAATTATGCAAGATTAACTTCAAATATGTTTTTATGCAATAAAAGTAAAGAAGATGGTATTGTTACATATGATTATACAAATTTCAAAAATGCTGGCTATGGACAAACTATCACTCTTATAAACTCAGAAAGTAAAGAAGCAAAAATTGAGTTTAGAAAGATAGCGACGGGTATATGCAGAATAAATGAATCATTTAATGGGAAACCAGTAAAAAATGAAACAGGATGCTATAGATGGATTATGATGATACCTAAAGGAAATTATGGAGTAAAAGGAACAACAGACTTTAGCAAAAAATCACAATTTTTTGACTACGACTCACAAATATATGAAGGTGAGCAATATGATATGAATATATCAAATGATACAACACTATATATAGCACCGATATTGGAGGTTAGAACAGATAGATTCGACACAAAATCAATAGATGTACAATGGAAAAGAGAATATACATCTATTAAAAGATATGGAGTATATAATAAACCAGATTTTATACCAAGAACTATTAATGTAAATGCATATTATGACAGAAAACCATGTAGTAGTAAACATAGTGTAAATGGAAAAACAGTATCTGTTGAACTTGATAAAATTAAAACTGTAGGACTAAATAACACTACTGCATATTTAGATGATTATACATATTATACAATGGGATGGTTTAAAATGCATGGACCATATACAAAGCAAGGTGACAAAGAAGATGTTAGAACAGATTGGGCAGAATGCAATGTTTATATACCAGTTGAAAATTTGGTTGACAGGTTAGGAAATGAAGCGGCGCAAAACTATATTTTACATACTGCAAAAGTTAATATGAAATATAGAATAAGAATGTGGTGTGAAAAAGGAGATTTTGGAAGTTGGTGGACAAACCCAGCAAATTTGAAGAACTCAACATTAGAGTATAAAGTAACTGTTCAAAGGAAAAAACAGGGAACATCTGAATGGATTGAAGTAAAGACAATAAATATACCAAAAGAATATAAAAAACAAACAAGTGAAAGTGGAAATATAGGAAATGATGGTTATTATACTTTTGAATATGAAATAAATAAAGAAGATTTTAGTGGATCACTTGCAAATGTAAATTATGATGATGAGCTTAGGGTTTGTGTATGGCTTAAATTTACAAGTAAGGAAGGAAACTGTACATTCTTTATAGACAAAACGGACTTGGATATAACATATGGTCCAAATGTAATTGAATAGTCACAAAAATATATAGCAAAAGTTAAATGAACTTTTGCTATATATTTAATAAAAAATTGAATGGAGATAGTTATGCATAAAAAATTAAAAATAAAAAAAATAATATTAGCAATTTTAATTGTTTTAATTTTAATTGCTATATCAATAATAATTTTAATAAATAGAGATAATAATGGGAATACAACAATAATTGCTACTAAGAGTATTTCGGATGAAAGCAAAGCAGAAAAAGAAATGAAGTATGAAATTAAAATAAATGACTATACAATTGAAAGTATAGAAAAAGAATTAACATTTGAAACAAAAGAAAAGGCACAATTAGAATATGATAAATATCAAATAATAAATGAATATGAGCGTAAAGATATAAATGTGCAAATAAAAAAGAAAAAATTGCTAATGTTAATGACAGAAGACCAATTTAAAGAAGATATAGGATACGATGAAGAAAATAATATTACATCAATGACACAAACAGGAGAACAAAAAGAAATAATGAGTAAAGAAGAAATAATTAATGCATTAGTAAAACAAGGCTACACAATTAAATAAATTGAGGGAAAAAGGGGACAGACCCCTTTTTCCCTTTTCCACTATTGCGGGTTGCCGAGGGAACAAAAGGGGACAGACCCCTTTTGTTCATTATGATAATTTCTTCAGGGTTTGAACAGTGATCAAAAATGTAAAAAAATGTAAAATTTTATTGACATTTATATTATTTGAATGATAAAATAAAAAAGTCAAATTTATAAGGAAGGAGGAAAAAATATGTCGAATGATTTTGAAGAAAAAGTACTAAATAAACTAGATGAATTAGACAGAAAAGTATCTTGCATAGATGAGATAAAGGAAAAAGTATCTAGAATAGATGTAATAGAAGAAAAAATATCTTGTATAGATGAGATAAAGGAAAAAGTATCTAGAATAGATGCAATAGAAGAAAAAATATCTTGCATAGATGAGATAAAAGAAAAAGTATCTAGAATAGATGCAATGGAAGAAAAAATATCTTGCATGGATGAGATAAAAGAAAAAGTATCTAAGATAGATGAAATCGAAAAAATAGCTTTGACAAATGGCAGAAAAATAGATCATTTAGACTACAGAGTGGGAAGAATGGAAGGTTCTTTAATATTAATGGAAAGCAAATTAAACAATGATTTAAAAGCTATACATGAAGGACATATACTTAATACTGAGTTAAGAGTAGAAGACAGGAAAAAAATTGATTCTTTAGAAAGGCAAGACTTTGATTATGCAGCAAGAATATCAAATTTAGAGTTGGCAGTCGAAAAAAATTCTGAACAAATAAAAAAATTAATATCTTAAAAAACTCAAATTAAAGAAGAGGTTTAAATATGTAATTATTAAATTAATTGCATATTTAAGCCTCTTTTTTGTCTGTAGGAAAAAATAAAATTCAATTATATTAAAAATAGTTTTAAATTAAGAAAAATGGTTATTCTAAAAATAGAGTAATCATTTTTGTTACATAGTAAAACCGAAAAGTTTTCTGTTTAACAAAAATGCTGTAATTGCTATTACTTTTGAGATTTTTTCGTTTTATTAGGAAACTCAAATCGGCAAGAAGAAAAGTGTTGCAAAGATACTTTTCTAGTATAAAACAAAATTAATCATATGCAATTATGAAATAAGCTATTTTAGGAGGAAACTGCTTTTTATGAAAATTTTAAAAAAGGTTTTAATAGTAATAACATTATTAATAATATTTATATATGTAACAAATGTAACTACTATCCCAAATGAAATTATTTTATTTAAAGGAGAAAATTTAGATTTGCATTTAGTTTTTGGTCTTAAAGCGGATAAATTATCAAATGAATATGAGGCAATTCAAACTGCTAGCAACATAAGTAAAAACAATGTAATCGAAAAAGAAACTGTAGGGTTGAAGTTGTTTAATATAATAAAAGTCAAAGACATAGAAGTAAACACGATTCCTAAAACTTCGGTAATACCTCTTGGAAATTCAGTAGGTTTAAAATTATATACTAGCGGAGTATTGGTAGTAGGAAAGACAGAAGTAAAAGGACAGAAACCGTATGAAAATTCTGGAATAGAAGAAGGGGATATGATAGTAAAAATAAATGAAAAAGAGGTTACTTGTACGGCAGAATTAATAGAAAGTGTAAATGAATCAAAGGGTGAAGATTTGAGTATTAAATATATAAGAGATGGAGTAGAACATACTGCTAATATAGAGCCAATAAAAACTAATGAAAATGAATATAAATTGGGGTTATGGGTAAGAGATGGAGCCGCAGGAATTGGAACAATTACTTATTATGAGCCTTCTACGAGAAAATATGCAGCCTTAGGACATGGAATTGCAGACATAGATACAAGTAAACTTATTAATATATCTGCAGGAGAATTAGTTACATCTAGGATAGCGTCTATAGTAAAAGGAAAAGAAGGAACACCAGGAGAAATAAAGGGAAGTATTGTAAACCGGACAGACTATAGGAAATGTGGGGATGAATACAGAGTTTGGAATATATGGAAATATAACTAGCACAGCTGAACTAAATATTAATAGTAATAATGAAATAGAAGTTGCTAATAGGGAAGATATAAAAACCGGAAATGCAAAAATATTATTAAACCTAGAAAATGGAGTAAGAAAGGAATATGATATAAATATAGAAAAAATATACAAAAACAATAATTCTAACAATAAAAGTATGCTAATAAAAGTTACAGATCAGGAATTAATAGACTTAACAGGGGGTATTATACAACGGAATGAGTGGAGCGCCAATAATACAAAACAATAAATTTATAGGAGCTATAACTCATGTGCTAGTAAATGATCCTACAACAGGGTATGCAGTATTTGGAGACTTAATGATAAAACAATCTAGAGGAATAAGCTAAGTCGTAGAATGTCACAAAAAGCATAAATATGTCATAATATATAGTATCCTAATATAGGGGGAGGTGCTTTATATTATGGAACCACAAGTTGATATATGTTTTAAAAAAGAAAAAAAGAGAAAATGCTGTATGGAAATAGCAATATTTATAATAGTAGTATTATTAGCATTTGTAGTTGGATTAATAATTGGTGCATTAACTGGACTTGTAGAATTCTTGGGAACAGGAGCAATAGTATTGTTCTTAGCAACCTTGATAGTACTATTAATAATTGAAATTGCAATGCTAATATGTTGTAGAAGAAGAACTTGTTAATATTTGTAGTGGAGGGTCGCCAATTTTGGCGACCCAAATGCATTTATTCGCAATGAAAAATATACGTTCACTTTTCATTGTTCATTTAATTGGTAAAACAAATTAGAATCCTATTGAGAATTTTAAGACGATCCTTGGAAATTATTTAATATATATTGCCAAAGATAGTAATTTAATATAAAATAGCTAAGAGAAAAAATGAAAAAGAGGTAAATATATGGCAGAGATTTTAGATGGAAGAATGGTTGCAAAAAAAATAAGACAAGGCTTAAAATTAGAAGTAGAAGATTTAAAAGCAAATGGGATAAATCCTAAGCTTGCAGTTATTATGGTAGGTGAAGATCCAAGTTCTAAAATATATGTAAAAAATAAGAGCATAGCTTGTAACGAAGTAGGAATTGAATATGAAGAATTCTTACTAAGTGAAACAACAACTATGGAAGAATTACTAGATTTAATAGATAAACTTAACAAAGACGCAACTATACATGGAATATTACTTCAAAGCCCAATTCCTAAAGGTCTAGATATAAATGAAGCTTTTAGAGCAATAGATCCTAAAAAAGATGTGGATGGATTTAATCCATTTAATGTAGGAAAACTTTGTTTAGGACAAGACACATTTGTTTCTTGTACACCGTTTGGAATTATAAAATTACTAGGAGAATATAACATAGAAATTGAAGGAAAGAATGCAGTTGTTGTTGGAAGAAGCAATATTGTAGGGAAACCTATGATGCAATGCTTGCTTAACAAAAATGCAACAGTAACTGTATGTCATTCAAAAACAAAAGATTTAAAAGAGGTAACAAAAGAGGCAGATATTCTAGTAGTTGCAATAGGAAGGGCGAACTTTATTACAAAAGATATGGTAAAAGAAAATGCAGTTGTAATTGATGTTGGAATTAATAGAGGCGAAAATGGGAAGTTATGTGGAGATGTTGATTTTGAAGAAGTATCTAAAGTTGCATCATATATAACACCAGTTCCAGGGGGAGTAGGGCCAATGACAATTGCTATGCTTATGAATAATATTGTTAAAGCAGCAAGAGCACAAAATTAAAATTATAATTGTAACGACAGATTTTAGCATTTGCTAAAAATAGTAGAATATAAATAATGGGGGCAAACAATACTGTAAATTTGATGGAGGTCGCTGCTCTTAGTGACATCTACCAAAGAATTTATTAAAAAGGTTTCAAGGAGGCATTTATGAAAAATGCAGAGTATTGGATTTGGCTCTCAAGAATAGAAGGAATAAGTAGTAAAATATTAATAGAGCTATTAAACAAGTATAAAAGTCCTAAAATATTATGGAATAAAACAAAAGAAGAACTAATAGAGGACGGAATTAAAGAAGATTATGCAGAGAAGTTAATAGACAGTTCATGTAGAACAAACTTAGATAAATACTTAAACTATATGAAAAAAAACAATATAGAAATTGTTAGTTTATATGATACATATTATCCGGATAAACTGAAAGTAATTTATGATCCGCCAATCGTTTTGTATGTAAAGGGAAACAAAAAGATATTAAATAATAAGTCTATAGCAATAGTAGGATGTAGATTGCCTACAGCTTATGGAAAAAATATAGCAAATAATATGGCATATAACTTGTCTGTTAATAATATTAATATAATAAGTGGATTGGCTAGAGGAATAGATACGTGCTCACATATAGGATGCCTTAAAGCAAATGGAACAACAATTGCAGTAGTAGGATGTGGATTAGATAGAGTATATCCAGAAGAGAATAAATCATTATTTGAAAATATAATAAAAAGTGGTGGCGCAATAGTTTCAGAATATGTTATAGGAACAAAGCCCTTAGCTAAAAATTTTCCAAGGAGAAATAGAATAATAAGCGGTTTATCCAATGGAGTGATAGTAATTGAAGCCAAAGAAAAAAGTGGAACTTTAATTACAGCAGATTTTGCTTTAGAACAAGGGAAAGACGTTTATGCAGTACCAGGAAATATAACTAGTATAAATTCTTATGGTACAAATGAATTGATAAAACAGGGAGCAAAAGTAGCAACCAGTGTACAAGACATATTAGAAGATTTTGGGCAATGAGGGAAAAAGGGGACAGAGCCCTTTTTCCCTCATTTATCCAAACACAAAATTTATGTGGTATTCAAAAATATGAAATATAATTGAATTTTGAAATTATTTATAATATAATAATATATATTTTATAGGGAGGAAAATAATATGCCTAAAAAGAAAAATAGTAAAAATAAAAGTGCAGATAAAAATATAGATGAAACAAAAGTATATAAATCAAAAAAAGGAAAAACAAACAAAAAAAGAAAAGTACCAGTAAAAAAGATAGTAATAATAGCTTTATTAATATTACTAATACTTGCAGGTATAGGATTTGGAATTCTATGGGGAGTAGTAAGAGAGGCTAAATTAGATGTACAAGATTTAGCATTAAAATATGAGAATTCAGTTGTAGTTGATAAGGATCGGAAATGTTATTGCAGAACTTAGTGGAGACGAAAACAGGAAATTTATAAAAATATCAGAAATGGCAGAATACTTACCAACAGCATTTGTATCTATAGAAGACGAAAGATTTTATGATCATATAGGAATTGACGTAAAAAGAACCTTAGCTGCAACGGCAAAATATGCACTTAGCAAAGTGGGAATAGGTTCTTCAAGCTATGGAGGAAGTACAATAACACAGCAAACAGTTAAGAACATAACAAAAGAAAAAGACAGAACATGGCAAAGAAAAGTAAAGGAAATGGCAAGAGCATATTACATAGAAAAAGAATTGTCAAAAGACCAAATATTAGAATTGTATTTAAACTTAATATTTATGGGTGGAAATACTAATATATATGGAGTAGAAGTAGCATCTAACTATTATTTCTCTAAGAGCGCAAAAGATTTAGACTTAGCAGAATGTGCATTTTTAGCAGGGATAAATAACACTCCTAATAGTTATAATCCTTTCGTAGAAGATAACGAAAAAGTTATGGAAAGAATAAAAACAAGAACAAAAACAGTTCTTAACAAAATGAATGAACTAGGGAAAATAAAGTCTAAAGAGGAATATGATGCAGCAATTGCAGAGGTTGATGCAGGATTAGCATTTAACAAAGGTACAATAGTAGAAAATATATATTCATACCACACAGATGCAGCAATAATGCAAATAATTAATCAACTTATGGATGAGAAGGACTTAAATTATGATGCTGCAAAGTTATACTTATATAGTGGTGGATTTACAATATATACAACTCAAGATAGTAATATGCAAAATATAATGCAAACAGAATTTGAAAAAGATAAATATTGGGTAAAAGGTAGAGATAAGAATAAAGACGGAACTTTAGTAAATGAACATTCACAAGCAGGTATGACATTAATAGATCAAAAAACTGGATATGTACTTGCTACATGTGGAGGATTAGGCAAGAAAACAACTGCATTAGGGTTTAATAGAGGAACACAATTAGTAAAACAAACAGGTTCCTCAATGAAACCATTAGCAGTGGTTGCACCAGGAATAGATTCTGGAGCAATTACAGCAGCATCAGTATTTGATGATGTTCCATATCAGAATTTTAAAAATTACAATAAATTTAGGGGACTTATTACAATAAGATATGCAATTGAGAGTTCGCAAAATATTCCTATGCTTAAAGCAATACAAACAGTTGGAATAAAAAATTCGTTAAATTTCTTACACAACGTAGGATTCTCAAAACTAGATGATGAAAAAGATAACAATATATCTTTATCATTAGGAGGATTAACAAATGGGGCTAGCCCACTAGAAATGGCAGCTGCATATGCAGCAATCGCAAACGATGGAGTATATATAACACCTACTTTCTATACAAAAGTTGTAGATAGCAATGGAAATACAGTACTAGAACCAAAACAAGAATCAAGAACAGTAATGTCTTCTGCAGCAGCTTATGTAGTAAAAGAAATATTAACTCAACCAGTAAAATCTGGAACATCAACATATTGTGCAATTCCTGGAATGAGTACAGCTGCAAAAACAGGTACTACAAATGACGATTTTGATAGATGGCTTTGTGGATTTACACCATATTACACAGCTGCAACATGGTATGGATTTGATAATAACGAAACTGTAAGAGGTTGGTCTTTAAGTCCTTCATCTCAAATATGGACTTCAGTTATGAAACAAATACACAAAGGTTTAGAAAGAAAAACATTTGCACAGACAAAACCAGATAATGTAGTGACAGCAACTGTATGTAGATCTTCTGGATTATTAGCAACAGAAAACTGTAAAAAAGATGAAAGAAACAATCAAGCTTATACGGAGTATTTTGTAAAAGGAACAGTTCCAACAAAAAGTTGCGAATGTCATGTTAAGGTTGAAATTTGTAAAGAAACAGGATTACTTGCAAATGAGTTTTGTCCAGAAAAAGAAGAAAAGGTATTTATAACAAGACCAAATTCTGAAACGGACACAGGCTGGAAGAGTGCAGAAGATGCAAAATATATGCTTGTAATAAAAGAAAATTGTACAGTGCATACAGAAACTCCAGATACTACTAAACCAGTAATAAAAATAAAAGGAAAAGATAGTATAACATTAAATATAAATGACAGTTATACAGATGAGCGGAGCAACTGCTACAGATGATAGAGATGGAGATTTAACAAGTAAAATTGAAACAACAGGAAAAGTAGATACTAAAAAGGCAGGAACGTATAAAATAACATATACAGTTAAGGATGCTGCAGGAAATACAGCAACAGCAACGAGAACTGTAATAGTAAAAGAAAATAAAAAGCCAGATGAAAAACCTACAAATACGGTTGACGGAGGAAATAATACTACGACTAATGAGATAAGCAACAGTACAACAAGCAATACTACAAGTAATACAGTATAAATAATAGGAAAGTTGTATAACTTTCCTATTATAGAACAAAGCGACTAAAAGTCGTTTTTATTGCCAAAAGGGAGGAATTATGAGTATATATTTTTATAATACATTAACTAAAACAAAAGATGAATTTAAGCCATTAGAAGGAAATGAAGTTAGAATATATTCTTGTGGACCTACAGTATATAAAGATGCGACAATAGGAAATATGAAATCGTACATATTTATGGACACTTTGAGAAGAGTATTAAAATATAATGGATATACATTAAAGCATGCTATGAATATTACTGATGTAGGACATTTAGTATCAGATGGAGACGAAGGCGAAGATAAAATGGTTAAAGCTGCAAAGGAGGAAAAAAAGACTCCGCTTGAAATAGCAGCATTTTATACAGAAAGATTTTTAAAAGACTTCGATAGATTAAACATAGATAGACCAGAAATAATATGTAAAGCAACTGACCATATAAAAGATATGGAAGAATTTGTTAAGAAACTTTTAGACAATGGGTATGCATACGAAACTTCTACAGCAATATATTTTGATGTATCAAAATTAGATAAATATGGAATACTTTCTGGAATAGATTTAAGAAACCAAAAAGCTGGTGCAAGGGTAGAAGTTGATGAAGAAAAAAGAAACCCATATGACTTTGCACTTTGGATAAAAGCTCCAGAAAATCATATTATGAAATGGGAAAGCCCTTGGGGATTATGTTATCCAGGTTGGCATATAGAGTGTTCAACAATGAGTAATAAATATTTGGGAGAAGTATTTGACATCCATACAGGAGGAATAGACTTAGTTCCAACACATCACGAAAATGAAATAGCTCAAAGTAAAGGAGCTACCGGAAAAATTCCTGCAAGATTTTGGATGCATTGTGAATTCTTATTGATAAATGGTGGCAAGATGAGCAAAAGCTTAGGAAATACATACCTAGTTCAAGATATTATTGATAAAGGATATGAGGCGCTAGCATATAAAATGATGTGCTTTACATCACATTATAGAAATAAATTAAACTTTACATGGGAAGCCTTAGAAAGTAGTCAAAATGCCTTAAACAGACTAAGAGAAGGATATCAAAAACACAGCGAAGGCAATAAAGTTATAGATGAAAGTATAATTGAAAATTATAAAAATAGATTTTTAGAAGCAATAAATGATGACCTTAATATGCCTGTTGCAATGAGTGTAGTTTGGGATGTTGTAAAAAATCCAGAAAAATCAAAACAATTTGCTAAATTGCTTTTAGAATTTGATAAAGTTTTAGGAGTAGATATAGAAAAAAGTGAAGATAAAAAAGAAATAGAATTACCTCAAGAGATAAAAGATTTATTAGAACAAAGAAAACAAGCCAGAGAAAATAAAGACTGGGCTTTATCTGATAAAATTAGAGATGAATTAAAAGAAAAAGGATATATGGTAAAAGATACAAAAGAAGGAATGACAATTGAAAAAATATAAGAAATTTAATTGGAGGAAATTTTATGGGGAAGAGAAGTAATTATATCAATTGGGATGAATATTTTATGGGGATTGCATTATTGTCAGCCGAAAGAAGCAAAGACCCAAATTCACAGGTAGGAGCTTGCATAGTAAGCGAAGATAATAAAATTCTATCAATTGGATATAATGGATTTCCTATGGGATGTTCTGATGATGAAATATCATGGGAAAGAGAAGGAGATTTTGCAGATACAAAATATCCATATGTATGCCATGCAGAACTTAATGCAATTCTTAATTATACAGGAACGACATTAAAGAAAAGCAAAATATATGTAGCTTTATTCCCATGTAATGAATGTGCAAAAGCAATAATACAATCTGGAATAAAAGAAGTTATATATAAAAGTGATAAATATAAAGATACAGATAGTGTAAAGGTATCTAAGAGGCTATTTGATATGGCAGGAGTAAAATATACAGAATATAAATCAAGAGGAATAAAATTAGAATTAGATTTATAAGAAAAACAAATGGGGACAGACCGAAACAAATGGGGACAGACCCCTTTTGTCCAGAATCATATCCGGACAAAAGGGGTCTGTCCCCATTTGTTTCAAAAATCAATTTATAGACCATAAATTTAGTACATATCTATTGTAAAAAGAAACAAACTAGTATAAAATATAATAGTTATATTGGAGGAATAGTATGAAGTTAGTAAATGAAAAAAATATAGAAAAATATAATGAATTTTTAAAAAATCACAATAGATGTAACTTTCAACAATCTGTAGAATGGGGAAAAGTAAAAGAAGCTTGGAAAAATGAAATAGTTTTAGCAGAGGATGAAAAAGGAAATATAATAGGTTCAATTAGTGTACTTATTAGAAAAATTCCTATTTTTGGAAATCTAATGTATTCTTCAAGAGGACCTGTATGTGATATACATGATGAAAAGGTCCTAAGACAGCTTACAGAAGGATTAAAAGAACTTGCAAATAAATATAATGCATTTGTTTTAAAAATAGAACCAGATATTAAAAGTGAAGACAAAGAGTTTAGAGAAATTGTTACAAAGCTTGGATATGGAATAAAAGATGATGCAAAGAATTTTAGTGAAGAAATACAACCAAGATATGTTTTTAGATTAGACATAAAGGATAAAACAGAAGACGAAATATTTAAGGCCTTTCACCAAAAAACCAGATATAATGTTAGATTAGCAACTAAAAAAGGTGTAGTTGTAAAAGAAGGAAAAAGGGAAGACTTAAAGGATTTCCATGAAATAATGAAAATAACAGGAAAAAGAGATGATTTTATTATAAGACCATTGGAATATTTTCAAAAAATGTATGATGAACTAGGAGACCATGCAAAACTATTAATGGCATATTATGAGGACAAGCCTATTTCTCGGAATATTTGATATAGATTATGGAAATAAAGTTTGGTATTTATATGGAGCTAGCAGTAATGAACATAGAAATTTAATGCCTAATTATTTATTACAATGGGAAGGAATTAAATATGCAATTAGCCAAGGCAAAGATGTATACGATTTTAGAGGAGTATCTGGAGTTTTAGATGAATCTCATCCACAATACGGTTTATATAGATTTAAAAAAGGATTTAATGCTGAATTTACAGAATTTATAGGAGAAATATATTTAGATTTTAAACCATTAGTATATAAATTATATAAAATATCAGAAAAAACATTTAAAAAAGCAAGGGGAATAGTAAGAAGACTAAAAGGAGAAGTAAAATAAAATGAAATCATTAGTTATTAATAAAGATGATTTAAGACATAATATAAATGTAATAAAAGAACTTGCAAGATTAGATATTCCAGATGATAATGGACAAGAATATAATTTAATAGGCGTTGTAAAGGGAAATGGCTATGGACTAGGATTAATAGAATATTCTAAATTTTTAATAGATAATGGAATTCTTACACTTGCAGTTGCAACAGTAGAAGAAGCACTAGAATTAAGAAAAGCAGGAATAAAAGAAGATATTCTTATGATGTCTTCTACAAGCCTAGAAAATGATCTAAAAAAATTAATAGACAATGATATAATAATAACAATTGGGTCAAAAGAATGTGCAGAGATAGTAAAAAGACTAAGTAATACATCAGATAAAAAAATAAGGGCACATATAAAAATAGATACAGGGTTTGGAAGATATGGGTTCTTATATAATGATATAAAACTTATTATAGATACTATAAAAGGATTATCTAATATTTCAATAGAAGGAATGTATTCACATTTTTCTCTTGCATATTATAAAAAAGATAAATGGACAATAGAGCAATTTAATAGGTTTATGGAGGTAGCAGAAGCATTAAAATTAAATGATATAAATATAAAAACTTTGCACATGTGTAATTCTCCAGCATTTTTAAATTATCCAGAAATGCATCTTAATGGCGCAAGAATAGGCTCTGCTTTTATTGGAAGAGTAGCTGCACAAAATGAAGTTGGACTAAAAAGAGTGGGAGAATTAAAAACAAGTATAGCAGAAATAAAAACTGTACCAAAAGGGTATAATATAGGATATTTAAATAGTTACAAAACAAAAAAAGAAACAAAAATTGCAATAATACAAGTAGGGTATATGGATGGATATAATATTACATTAAAAACAGATATGTTTAGATTTGTAGACAAATTAAGAGGTTTGTCACATAGCATAAAGAATTTCTTAAAGAAAAATAATTTTAAGGTTAAAATAAATAACAAGAAGTATAATGTAATAGGCAAAGTTGGAATGTACCACATGGCAATAGATATAACAAATAGTAATGTTAAAATAAACGACTTTGTTTATTTAGATGTTAATCCACTTCATGTAGATAGTAGAATTAGAAGGGAGTATATATAAATGAAGCAAAAAAAGGAAAACTTTTTTAAAAGACTAAAAAATGCGGTTATAAATTTTGATAAATATAGAGAATATGCAGATGAAAAGGTATCTGTTGCTATAAAATATGTATTAAAATTAGTTCTTATATTTTCGATTATAATTGCTGTTTCACTAACAATAAGGGTTGCTTTAGAACTTAATAGAGTAATAGAAGCATTTAGAGAATCATGCCCAGACTTTAAAATTGAAAATAATAGTTTAGTTATGCAAGAAGAAAACAATAACTTTATTGTAAGTGACAGTTCAAATATTTTATGTTTAATAATAAATAGTGAAAAGCAAAGCTTAACAGAAATTGAAGATGCTAATAACTATCAAAGTGTAATTGCTATATTAAAAGACAAAATTGTTTTAAAAAATTCATTCAGCATGGAAAGCAGTACAACATATGAACAATTAGGAAAATCGTATGAATTAAATAATATAACTAAACAAGGAATTCTTTCATATATAACAAACAAAAATATGGCAGTAATGTTTGCAACTCTTGTTATAGGTTCTACAATATATTTGTTTATAGTATACTTAATACAAATTTTATTAGATATACTACTTTTATCAATAATAGGATTTTTATTTAGTAGAATAATTGGAATAAAATTTAACTACAAGCAAATATTTAATATGAGCACGTATGCAATAACTTTGTCATTTTTATTATATATGATATATATAGTGGTAAATTTGTTTACAGGATTTATAGTTAAGTATTTTAACATAGCATATAATGCAATTTCATATATTTATATTATAACAGCAATGATGATGATAAAATCAGACTTAACAAAAGAAAAAATTATGGTTGGGAAAATAGTACAAGAACAAAGAAAAGTAAGAGAAGAAAATAAGACTGAAGAAGAAAATAGAGATGAAGAAGATAAAAAAGAAGAAAAACAAAAAGAAAAAAAAGAGGAGAAGAAGAAAGAGAAAGAAGGACAAGGAGAAACTCCTGAAGGGAGCAATGCTTAATAAAACTAAAAATAAAGGAGAGATTTATTAATGAAAGACAAACCAAAGGATAATAACAAATTATATTACTCAATACTAGCAGTAGTAGCAATAATACTAGTAATAGTTGGAGTATTACTTTTAAATAATAATAACTTTGCTGAAAAAGATGATAAAGAACTAGCATATACAGAATTAATAAAAAAGATAGATAGTAAAGAAGTAGAAAAAATAGAAATGACAGTAGGAAGTACTACAGTAAAAGTAAAATTAAAAAATGTTGAAGAAGAAAAAAACACAATAGTTCCAAGTACACAAGCTTTTATAGAGTTAGTACAAGAACAAGTTAAAAATGGGAACGAAATAGAATTAATACAAAATCCAACTAGTGCATTACTAAAAATAGCACAAAGTTTATTATCACTATTACCAACAATAATGATTGTAATTTTATTTGTAGTAATTATGAAAATGCAAGGGCTAGGAGACAAAGGAAAAGTATATGACTCTACAAGTAGTGAAAATACTCATACAACATTTGAGGATGTAGCAGGACTTGATGAAGAAAAAAGTGAATTAATAGAAATAGTAGATTTCTTGAAAGAACCTAAAAAGTTCCATGAAATGGGAGCAAAAATACCAAGAGGAATTCTTCTTTGTGGAAAGCCTGGTACAGGAAAAACTTTGATTGCAAAAGCTATTGCTGGAGAAGCGGGTGTACCATTTATATCAATGAGCGGTTCAGAATTTATAGAAATGTTTGCAGGACTTGGAGCTTCAAGAGTAAGAAAATTATTTGAAAAAGCAAAGAAAGTATCTCCTTGTATAATATTTATAGATGAAATAGATGCAATTGGAGCAAGAAGAACAAATGCAAGTGGAGCAGAAAGCGAAAATAACCAAACATTGAACCAATTATTAGTAGAAATGGATGGATTTGAGACAAACGAAACTGTAATTGTACTTGCAGCAACAAATAGACCTGAAATGCTAGATAAAGCATTATTAAGACCAGGAAGATTTGATAGACAAATAACAATAGCAGCACCAGATGCAAAAGGAAGAGAAGCCATATTAAAGATACACGCAAAAGATAAAAAGTTTGCAAGCAATATAAGCTTAAAAGATATTGCAAATGATACAGCTGGATTTACAGGAGCAGAACTTGCAAATGTATTGAATGAAGCAGCTATTATTGCTACAATAAAAAAACATAAAAAAATACAAATGCAAGATTTAGATGATGCAGTAAAAAAAGTAACAGTAGGACTTGAAAAACATAGTAGAGTAATATCTGACAAAGATAAAAAATTAACAGCATACCACGAAGCCGGACATGCAATAGTAAGCAAATTCTTAGAAACACAAATGGATGTAAAAGAAGTATCAATTATTCCAAGAGGTCTTGCTGGTGGATATACTATGTACAAAACAAACGAGGACAAGTATTATATTTCTAAAACAGAAATGGAAGAAAAACTAATAGCATTACTAGGTGGAAGAGCAGCAGAGAAGATTGCACTAAATGATATTTCAACAGGTGCAAGTAATGATATAGAAGTAGCAACTCAAATTGCAAAAGATATGGTAACAGTATATGGAATGAGTGATAACATAGGTCCAATTTTCTTAAAGCAAAGAGATCCATATGAAAGACAAGTATTTGGAGAAAATATAGATGATGCAGTAGGAATAGAAGTAAAAACAATGATAGACAAAGCATATAAAAAAGCACAAGAAATAATTTTAGCACATATGGACAAACTACAAGCAATTGCAGAAAGACTACTAGAAAAAGAAATAATATCAGCAGAAGAGTTTGAAACATTCTTTGAAGAAGAATAAAAACGGAAAAAATGGGACAGACCTGAACAAAAGGGGGCTGTCCCCATTCGTTCTGTTTAATCTTCTAGACATATTTCTTTTCCATTTAAATAATTTAGAATTCCTGAATCTGTTTTAAAATTAAATATCAGTTTATAACTACATAATTCTTGAATTTTTTTATTAAATTTTTTATTTATTTCATTAATACCATATTTTCCGATCACCAATAATAGGATACCCAATATATGCAAGATGTGCACGTATTTGATGAGTTCTTCCAGTATGTAGAGTTATATCCAATACAGAAGTATTGCTTTTTTTATTACTGCTAATAATTTTATAAGAGGTAATTATTTTTCTATAACCAGTTTTAGGCTCAGAAGAAATATAGACAATAGATTTTTTAGTATCTTTAAAGAGATATGCAGTCAAAGTTTCTTCAGCTTTTTTAGGTATGCCATAAACTGTACACTTATAGTGTTTTTCTATTTCTAAATTTTTGAATTTATCTAAAATAATTTCAAGAGATTCTTTATTTTTTGCAAAAAGTATTAACCCGACAGGTATTTCTATCTGGTCTGTGGCAAGGTTCTATAAAACTATATTTTTCTTTTAAAATACTAGTTAGAGTTTTCTCATTTTTACCATTAGAAACAACCTCAAGCTCTGCTGGTTTATTAACAATTAAAATATTAGAATCTTCATATACTATGTTTAGATCAAAGGTTTTAAATAAAAATTCATCATTAATAAATAAGGTTATTTCATCACCAGCATATACATTGATATTTTCACTAACCTTAACATTGTTTATTCTAATATCCTTTTTCCTTAAAGCTTTATATATAGTATTTAAAGATAATCCATCAAAATTATCTAATAAAAATGCATTTAACTTTTTTCCATTATATTTATTATTTACAACTAATTTTCTCATAAAAATATTATACAAGAAAAAATAAGAATAATCAATTTCAATTTACATATTAATTAACCAAAATATATAATTAAAATTTTTTTAGATTTACCTTTAAAAACAATAAAAAACGTGATATAATGTAAACATAATATTTTTTGAAAGGAGTTTTCAATTATGTTTAATATTCCAATTAAATGGGATATTTGGCCAGAAGCAGAAAAGCCAATTGCTAAATTGAAAGGCACAAACCGGTTTAAAGGAAGTATAGCACAAGATAACACTGTAATTTCACTTACAGAAATTATTCTGACAAAACATGCTGCTATACTTATAAACGCAGCAAAGGAGTTTGGTGGAACAGTTTGCCAAGAGGTTTATTGTGACCATGAAAAAGAAGCTAATGTTAAGGTCTCTTTTTCACTCGAATTTCCTTCGTTTTATGACAGAAATGAGTTTGTGACTATGTTTAATGGCTAGAAAACTACTATTTAAGGAGAGAAACACTTAGTTGAGTGTTAATCTCCTTTTTTCTATACTTGAAAAAAGTTATTGTCTTTTAGATTTCCTTATTTCATTGGTGAGTTAAAAAGGACAAGGAAAAAGAGACACCTAAGTCATTTTGTTTTTATGTGACAGGTGTAATTATTTAAATAAAAAAAAATCTTGCAATTTGTATATTGATATGCTAAAATATATAAGTCGAAATTAATTTGGAGGTAGTTTAAAGTGGATATATTAAAAGGAATAGTAACTGTACTTTATGTAATAAATTGTTTAGTATTAATAGTAATTTGTTTAATGCAATCTAAAGATGATGAAGGTGCTTCAGGAGCAATAGTAGGAGGAAGCTCATCAAGCTTTTATGAGAAAAATAAAGGAAGAACTAAAGAAGGAATGCTTAAAAGATTAACTATAATACTTGCTATAGCATTCGTAATATTAACAATTGCTTTGGGAATATTATATATGATGTAAGAAAAAGCGATAATAGAATAAAAAAATTGACCATATAGGTCAATTTTTTTGGTTGTTCTTATTAGTTTTCGTTAAAATGTAGGGGCAGGCCATGTGTCTGCCCAAAATATCTGAAAAAAATTCTAGGGACTGTCCTAAATTTTTAAATTTGAATAATGTAGAATGTTTGTAAAAATTAATAATGTTATCTTTGGACAAAGGGCGACTAAAGTCGCTTTGTTAAATTCCTTTAATATATACTATTAAGTTAGGTGCTATTAAAGAAATTATAGAAAAAACAATTACTGTAATTCCTCCTAATTTGTTATTGGTATTTAATTCATAAATACCATAGCTTAGAGTTTTTGTAAATACTATAATTGTTAATATAATAACCAAAATCTGCATAAAATCCTCCATAACATTATATTCTTGTGTATAATTGGCCATTTTCTATATTTGTTTCAACATTTACATCAAAAAAGGCATTTTGATAATTAAATAGCCAGTCTGATTCTATCCAATCATTCCAAGTAGTATAGTTGCCAATAACATATCTACCAAAATTTCCAATATCTGTTTTATATTCCTTTGAAGTTTTATATAAATAAGAAGCTATATTTTGTTCTAAAAATAAATTTACACACTCATCTATAACTTTCATTGTATTCTCATCAGAGTAATTCATATTTTCATCTAATGATAATATATAGCCATAAATATTGAAGTTACATTTAATGTATGGAGTTCCATTAATAAGCTTAACATCTATTTTTGGGGCCTTACTAGAGCTTATATAAAGGCTTAATGATGAATTTTTGTTGTAAGGATTTGGAACAGAAATTGTGGCACTTTCAAAATTATTTACAACAATTAAGTGACATAAAGCTTCCATACCATCTAACTCACCAACTAATCTATCATTTTTAAAAACTGCAATTCCCATATTTTCAACACCAGTTTCAGTTTCTATAGGTGTTTCAGAGGCTTTATAAGAACCTTCTATATCATAATTAGGTGAATCTGAATGTGAATTATGGGTAGACTTATAATTTATTCCACCTAATATGGCATAAGCCTGAGAGGTTGTACTTAGCATATCTGAGTAAAAATCAGAAAGATGAATGTTTTGAGTGTAACCGAGTATACTCACTTGAGTTTAAAATAAATTCATAATATCTAGCAGAAACAGTTTCTAGGGTAGGTTCAGAATCACTTAAATAATCATAAGCATTACACCTGCTAACTATAATATTACAATCAGGTCTAATTTGTAAATTATTAACAATAGTATATATATATTCGGAAATGCCTTCATATGCAAGTTCTTCAGAAATAATTATTGCTTTACAATGAGAAAGATTAACTTTTTTGCTTATATAACTATTTATTAATGAAATTCCAGAATCAATTGTTGCACATTCTACAGCAGTTATAGTAGACTTTTGAGATTGACTGCTACCGCCACCACTTTCAGAGTTGTTTGGAAGTGCAAATTGAAGGCTTATCTTTATTTCATTATTTTCTCCTTTGTCAATGCCCATAGCAACTGCGTATGCCAAAGTCTCTAGGCCTTCAGCATTATAACAGCCAGAAAGTGTTAATAAACAAAGTATTAGAACTAATAGAACAGCAATTGTTTTTTTTATCATGAGGTTTTCTCCTTTTTTTGTTTAATATTTGCGAGAACAAGAATAATTAAGCTAATAATAAATACTAATGCAATAATAATATACTTAAAAATAATATTTTGTACAATTTTTAAGTCTGTTATATTTCTAAAAACAAGAGCAATGCTAAAAACTATAAAACAAATGCTATAAGTAATTTCTCTATGATTTTTCAAATCAACTAGTTTTTTCAATATCCTATTTATTAAGCATATAGTAATACTTAAAAAAGAAAGAGTAGACAGTATCCATATAAAAATAAATATAGCATCAACCCTTTGCAAAAATCTTCCAAATTCAATCATTCTTGTAAGCAGATACACAGAAAGCATTCCATCAGAAAATGAAATAAAAGGGAACATCATAATCAAACATATAACACTTAAAAAAAGATATATGGATGATATTATTGTAGAGATTATTGATATTTTTTTAAATTCTTCAGGACTTTCAAGAATAGGTATCAAAAAATATAGGTATGCAAAGCATGAAAATGTAAAAATATTAGTTAACCCCTTAAAAAAAGTTTGATTTATTCCAAAGCCAAAAATAGGAAATATTCTTTCGGGAACAAAACCCTTTGAAGTTACAAAGAAAATTATTAGCATACTAAGTAAAATGATGGGGGTGATAACTAGATTAATACTAGCAATAGGCTTAATTCCAGCTTTAGCAGAATATACAACAGGAATTAAAAATAATAAAAGCAAAAATACAATAGGTGTTCTATCAAAATATATTAACCTTAAGCAATCTATAAAATATGCTAAAAATATTCCAGCAACAAATAAAAAGAACAATAAGTATAAAATACCAGTAAATGCTTTTAAAAACTTATTTCCTAAAAATTCAGAAACATCAATTAAATCTTGAGAAGGAAAAGGCCTAAACAATTTACATATTAGTAAACAAAATAAAATAGCAATAATACTAATAAAAATTATATTAAGCCAAGTTGAAGAACCTGTATCAGTAATAATGTGATTTGGCAAGTTAAAAATTATTACATTAATTGTTACCATTACTATTAAAGAAATAGCTTCTAATTTATTGATTTTTTGCAATGAACTCATAGTTTAATAATTTCCTTTCCAAAATTTCCATTTCATACTTATTTTTTCTTGAGATTTAGGTCTTTTTGTATTTAAGAAATCAGCTTTTCTCTCTCTTCTCCACATAGGAGAAAGAAAATAAGAAGAATCCGATTTCGAATTTGTAACAGGCAAATATGGTGCCAAATATGAAACCCCAAATGATTTATGGTTTGCAAGTATTACAGATTGAGCAAATAAACCAATTGCAATACCTAAAAATCCAGCCATATATCCTAATAAAATATACAAAAATCTAAGTATTCTTAAAGCAAAACTAAGAGAAAAATCTGGAATTGCAAAAGAGCATATAGCAGTAATTGCAACAATTATAATTAGAATTGGGCTAACAAGATTTGCGTTAACAGCAGCTTCTCCGCAAGATTAAAGTTCCAACAATACCAATTGTTGGACCTATTGGAGAAGGAACCCTAAGGCCTGCTTCTCTTATTAATTCAAAAGATATCTCCATTAGTAAAACTTCAAATATTACGGGAAAGGGAACAGTGCTTCTAGAAGCGGCAATTGTAAATAACAATTCTGTTGGAATTAACTCAGTGTGATAATTAGTTAATGCAACATAAAAACCAGGTAAAAATAATGTTATAACAAAAGCAATAATTCTAACAATTTTTAAAAGGTTTGAATATTGGTACTTTAAATTCATATCTTCAGGAGAAGATAAAAAGTCTATAAACACACCTGGCATTATAAGAGAGTAGGGAGTACCATTTACAATAACTACGACCCTTCCTTCTAACAGGTGATTTGCAGCCTTATCAGGTCTTTCTGTTGCAATTATTTGAGGAAATAGGCAAGAACTATTATCTTGAATTAATTGTTCTAATTGTCCAGAAGATATAATGTTATCTACATCTAAATTGTTTATTCTATATTTTACCTCAGCAACAAGATCATTGTTTGTAATATTTTTCATATAGCATATAGCAATTTTAGTTTTACTAACTTTACCAACAGTTGCATTTTCAATAGTTAGATTTTCATTATTTATAAGTCTTCTAAGCATAGATGTATTAGTTCTTAATTTTTCCACGAATGATTCTTGTGAACCTCTTACAACAACTTCGTTTTTAGGTTCAGAAACACTCCTAGCATCAAAACCTTTTACATCTATAGTAAAGGCAATAGGCAAGGTATCTATAAATAAAGCGCAATCTCCCATATTAACACTATTAAAAGCTTCTTCAAAAGTTTTTGCCTTTTGCATAGTGTTTTGAGGAACTAAAGTATTGTAAATATAGTCTTCTAAATTGAATTTTTTTACTTTGCGTACAGTAATATTGTTTGTAATAACAGAAGAAGTAGCCTTTTGTAAATCATCATTATGCTTTGACATAAGGGGCCTTAATATAAAATTGTTTATACTCTCAGAATCAATCATACCATCTATAAACAAAAGCAAAGCACTATATTCTTTTCCTCTTAAATTAAGCTTGAAATTTCTAAGAACAATATCACTATTAATAAGAGTATTATATTTTGCTTTTATATAATCAATATTTACGGCTAGACTGTTATAGATACTTTGGCTTTGAGATTCAGAAGTTAAAGAGGGATTCTCTAAATCCTTATTTGGATTATCTTCAGCAGGGCTTTCAGGAAGCGAAAATTCATAAGTATCTATAGGCTCTTTATAAAAAAATATTTTATTTAATAAACTTTTTAAATTTTGCATAAGAACTCCATTCAAAATTATGAATTAATTACAGTTTTTCCTAAAAAAATAAAAATATGTAATTTGCGTTAAATATTTATAAAAACTTGTAATAAAAAATACATTATGGTACAATGTATTCGTAAAAAAATAGACAGAGGAAGATTTATTTGAAAGAAAATATAAAAAATTATAATTTAGAAGAACTAAAAGAAGTTTTAAAAGAATTAGGAGAAAAACCATACAGAGCAGAACAAATATTTAAATGGATAATGCAAGAGAATGTTACATCTTTTGATGAGATGACAAACATTTCTATTGAATTAAGAAATAAATTAAAAGAAAAATTTGATTTGCATGTATTTAAAATATTGCAAAAGCAAGTATCAAAAGATGGCACAAAAAAATATTTGTTTGATGTTTTAGATGGCAATGCAATAGAATCTGTACTTATGGAGTACAAGCACGGTTTTACAATATGTGTTTCTTCACAAATTGGATGTAAAATGGGATGTAAATTTTGTGCTTCAACAGGAGTAAAGTTTTCTAGAAATTTGACTGCAGGAGAAATTGTAGAACAGCTCTTAGCAATACAAAGAGATGAAAATATAAAAATATCTAATTTAGTGTTTATGGGAATAGGAGAACCTTTAGATAATTATGACAATGTTATGCAAGCAATTGCAATATTGAACAATCCTAAGGGCATTAATATGGGTGCAAGACATATAAGTATATCTACAAGTGGATTAGTTCCTAGAATATATGAACTTGCAGACAAAAATATACAATGCACCCTTTCTATATCTTTACATAGTGCAAATAATGAAAAAAGAAGTCAAATGATGCCAGTAAATAATGTGTATAATATAGAAGAACTAATGAAAGCATGTAAATATTATACAGAAAAAACAAACAAGAGAATATCATTTGAATATGCTTTAGCAAAGGAAAGTAACGATAACTTAGCAGATGCAAAAGAACTTGTAAAGCTATTAAAAGGAATGCTTTGCCATGTAAATTTAATACCAATAAATAAAATTGAAAACGGAAAGTATAGTAAGAGCACAAATGAAAATATATTAAAATTTAGAGACTATTTAAACGAAAAAGGAATAGTTGCTACAATAAGAAGAGAATTAGGCTCAGATATAGATGCTGCATGTGGGCAACTTAGAAAAAAAGAGGTGGAAAAATGCGAACTTATTCAAAAACAGATATAGGAAAAGCAAGAGATATGAACCAAGATTTTATTTATGCAGCTGATGAAGAAAAAGATATTAAATTGTGTATACTAGCAGACGGAATGGGCGGATATAAAGGTGGAGAGATTGCAAGTAGTCTTGCTACTATTTCTGCAAAACAGTATATTGATGAGAATTTTTCGAATATTGTTCCAAACAAAGAAAATATACAAGAACTTATAAAAGAAGCAATGGAGTATGCAAATAATGAAGTATACGAAAAAGCCAAAGAAAATAAAGAATTAGAACAAATGGGAACAACATTAGAAATTTGCTTAATATATGAAAATAAAGTTTATATAGGACATATTGGAGACAGCAGAATATATAGAATAAGAAAGAATATAATTAGAAGAATAACAACAGATCATAGTTATGTAGAAACCTTGGTAAAAGATGGAACAATAACTAGAGCAGAAGCTTTTTATCACCCTAAAAAGAATATGCTTATGAAAGCTTTAGGATGCACTGAGAAGATAGAACCAGATGTAACAGTAAAAGGCTTTTTACCAGATGACATTATATTAATGTGCTCAGATGGATTAACTAATATGCTACATGAAGAAGAGATATACTCAATTATAAGAGAAGACGAAAATATAGCGTGTGAAAAATTAGTTCAAAGAGCTAATGAGCTTGGGGGATATGATAACATAAGCGTTATTATAATTTCAAATAAAGATTAAAATTATTTGGATTGGAGAGAAGAAAAATGAATTTAGAAGGTAAAATTATAGGAAATAGATATCAGATAATAGAAAAGATTGGGAACGGAGGAATGGCAACAGTATATAAAGCCAAATGTCTAGTTCTAAATAGATATGTAGCAGTAAAGATACTAAGAGATGAATTTACTACGGATGAAGAATTTATAAAAAGATTTAACATAGAAGCACAAGCTGCTGCGAGTTTAACACATCCAAACATTGTATCTGTTTATGATGTAGGAAACGAAGGAAACTTATACTATATAGTTATGGAACTAGTAAAAGGAAAAACTTTGAAAGAAATAATAGTTGAAGATGGAGCTTTAAGCTGGAAATGGGCTGTAAAAGTTGCAATGCAAATTGCTTCAGCTTTAGAAATGGCACATAGAAATAATATAATACACAGAGACATAAAGCCACATAATATAATAATAACAGAAGATGGAGTAGCAAAAGTAACAGATTTCGGAATAGCTAAAGCTGTATCAAACTCTACGATAACAGCATTTGGAACAACAATAGGATCAGTACATTATTTCTCTCCAGAACATGCAAGAGGAGGATTTACAGATGCTAAATCAGATTTATATTCATTAGGTGTTGTTATGTACGAAATGGTTACAGGAAGAGTTCCATTTGATAGTGATACACCAGTTTCTGTTGCCTTAAAACACATGCAAGAAGAACCTGTTGAACCAATGATAATAAAACCAGATTTACCTAAAAGCGTTAATGACATAATTTTGAAAGCAATGAAAAAAAATACAGAAGAAAGATATGCATCTGCCACAGAAATGCTTAGAGATTTAGAAAGAGCATTAAAACAACCAGACGGAAATTTTGTATTTGGAAATGAACCAGATAATTTTAAAACTCAAAGAATTGACTTAGATTATATTACAAAAAATGAGCAAAGAAATAAAGAAACTAAAGAAGAACCAAAAGGAAAATTTGCAAAAATGAAAAAATTCTTTGAAGAACATAAAACTATTAAAGTAATATGCATAATACTAGCTTGTATATTAGTGTTCTCTGTAGCTATGGGTGGAACATATTTAGCTTTAACATTAGGAAGAGCAAAAGAAGTACAAATACCTGACTTATCAAATATGACTTTAGAACAGGCACAAGAAGAAGCAAAGAAATTAAAAATAAAAGTAGAAGTTAAAGAAGAAAAGTATCATTTAGAAATACCAGAAGGTCAAATTATAGAACAAGATCCTAAATATCAAATAAATTATAAAATAAAAGAAGGAAGTACAATAAAGGTAGTTGTAAGTAAAGGACAAGAAATAGTAAAAATGCCTAAAATAGTTGGACTAAAGAGAGACGAAGCAATAAACTTATTAAAAGAAACTGGATTAGAATATGAAATAAAAGAAGAGAACAGTGATGATGTAGAAAAAGGAATCGTAATAAAACAAGAAACAGAAGACGGAAAAGAAATACAAAAGGATGATGAAATTGCAGCAGGAACAAAAATTATTGTTCATGTAAGTATGGGAATAGAACAAGTAGCAGTACCAGATCTATCAGGAAAAACAGAAAGTGAAGCAAAAACAGCAATATCAAATGCAAAACTAAAATGGAAAAGTACAGAAAAAACATCAGATTCTAGTAAACCAAATGGTGTAGTTGTAAACCAATCAATATCAAATGGAAGCATGGTAGATAAAAATACAGAAATAACAATAACAATAAATGAATTTGATGAGATAAAAACTGGAACAGTAACTGTTAATGTAAAATCATTAAGAAATTATTCAGTAAAATATAAAAAAGATGAAGATGGAAAAGAAGTTGCAATAGATCCAGAAAAAGTAACTCTAAAAATTGTTGCAGATGATGATATAATATATAATTCTAAAG
>CAKPJR010000003.1 GCA_934162925.1 uncultured Clostridia bacterium
TAGAGATAGAAAATTTAAAATAAGGAGAATAGATTTATGAAAGAATTTTCAATTCAAGAACAAGTTTATATCTGTAAGAACGCAAATTCTAAAACTTTAGAACAAATAGCAATAGCAACGACCTCAACAATAAAAGAAGTTAAGGATGAATATAACATTATGAAACAAGACGGGAGATATGAAAAATACAGAAAAATGACAAATGAAGAAATACGAAAACTTATTGAGAAACAAAGTGATTTAAATGAAGAGGAAACTCAAAATAATACATTGTTAGGATTAAACGATTATTTATTTAATGAATTAAAAATATTAAGGAACGATTCTTTAAGTGAAGAGGCATTAAATAGAGAATTAAAAATTTCTAAACAAGTTGTAAGTGTATCACAAACAATAATTAATAATGCAAACTTATTATTACAAGCAAAAAGACATATAGATTCAACAAAAAAAGGAAACAGTTCAATAGCACCACTGCTAAGTTTAGGAGAAAATAATGAGCAAAAAAATATTTAATGAAGAACATAAGAAATTTATTAAAAACAATGCTGCAGGATTAAGAAATGAAGAATTAACAAAGAGGTTAAATAAAAAATTTAAAACAGAATTTACAGTTGGACAAGTTAAAAAATATAAAAATTACAATCATATTAGTAGTGGACTTAAAAGCTGTAATCTACCAATTTATAGTGAAAGAGAAAATAAAGGTTATATATTAATAAAGATAGCAGAGCCAAATGTATGGATAGAAAAGCACAGATATATTTATGAAAGTATGTATGGTAACATACCAACTCGGTCACAAAGTGATATTTGCAGATAAAAACAAAAGAAATTTTAACTTAGATAATTTAATACTAGTTGCTGATTCTGAAGCATTGATAATGAATACTAATAAATTGATTTATGAAGAAGCGGAATTAACAAAGACAGGAGCATTAATAGCAAAGATAATAGACAAAAACAGAAAATTAGGAAGAAAGATAGTAGGAGGAGAAGATGAATAGAGAAATAAAGTTTAGAGCTAGAAATAATAAGTGTTGGATTTATTGTGACGCTATTATAAATGGCTGGGCTATTTTAAATGAAAATGGCGGGATGGCAAAAATAAATCCAGAAACAGTACGGACAGTTTACAGGACTACACGATAAAAACGGAAAAGAAATATATGAAGGAGATATAGTGCAAGGATTGTTTGCAGACCAAGAAGAACTAGAAATAAAAGGACAAGTTATATATAGCAATGGTCAAGCTTCGTATATAGTAATTGCTAGTAATAACGATGAGTGGGAATTAGGCTATTTAGATAATTTGGAAGTGATTGGAAATATATACGATAATCCAGAGTTATTAGGAGGAGAATAGATATGCTAAAAGCTGATAGTAAAATGTTTCATGATTTATGTGAAGAAGGAATAAAAGATGATAAAAAAGATGTATTTGTAGATGCGTTTACTGAATTTATAGCAGAATTAGATGATATAGATTTAAGTAATAAAACAAAGCAACATTTATACGATATTTTTATAAAAGATATGAACATTTATTTTAAAAATAAAAAGTATGAAGTAAAGGAGTAAATAAGATATGAAGTGGAAAAAAGAAAAGCCTATTAAAGGTGGATTCGGAGGCTGTTTACATTGTGGTTACCAATATGATATTGCACCAGAAGAAATGTTGATAGCGGTAGGATTTGGAGTTGCAACAGTAACTAAAAATGGAAAAGAAATTTATAATGAAAATTCAATAAAAAATGAAAATGATTTATGGACTCTTAAGGAAGCTGAGGAAGAAGCATTAAAAGATGAAGATAATGATTGGAGAATACATTTAGTTGCACCATTAAGTGAAAGACACTATCAAAGGCAAGATAAAAACAGATGGGTACTTTATGAAAAAGGTCAAGGATTTGCATAGAAAAATAAGGAGTAAATAAGATATGAAAATATATAAAAGTAAAATAATGAAAATAATAAATTTTATAAAGAATGAAGGCAAATTTGAATTTGGAGACATGGTAAAGATAAAAGAGTTAAAAAAGGATTTAGGAGAAGAGAATTTTTATGCTAAATATCAAGGACAATTAGGAATAGTAACATCTATATCATATAATAAAAAAGATTTTATATTTGGAATTAAATTTGAAGATGGAAATAGATTTGATTTTAGAAGTAGTGAACTGGAAAAGATACAACCTGAAAATCCAATTCGATATAAGAAATTAAAAATAGATTATTAGAGAGGAGTGATACATAGTGAAAGAAAAAACAGCAGATGAGATGTTTGAAGAGTTAGGGTATAAAAAGAAAAATTTAGATATTATATTTTCAAGATTTTGGGAAGAATGGGAAAATGAAGATTTAGCGAAAACATTTTCATTTAATACAGAATATGAAACAATAGATATTACAGATGAAAATAGATATGGAATAACAATGCAAGAACTACAAGCAATAAATAAGAAAGTAGAGGAATTACGGATGGATAAAGTAAAAAATTGGGTGGAACTTTCTAAAATTAAACCAAACAGTAAATATAAAATAGTAGTAGATGATGATATGAACAATGGCTGGGTTGTACCAATAATAGAAACAAAAGAAACAATAAAAAATTATTTTAAACATCATTTGTATTTATCAACACATACATTTTATTGGTCTTCTCGTGAATATTATACTAAAAAATTACAAGAATTTGGTTTTAACATTAAATTAATCGGATAACTATTAGGAGGTAATTAAGTGAAAGAAAAAATAAATAAAAGAACAACTAAAGATAGTATTGAATATTTGGAACTACAATGTATTGTTAATAATAGAATACATGATTATATATCAAAGTATCATAATTACCCTAAATACATTAAATTACCTTTATGGATATTTGAATGTTTAAAACAAACAATGTGTGAAGTAGATTTAAAAATAGATTATCAAACAGGAGAGTTTACATTCTTTAATTTAAAAGTTTGTGAAACTGTTAGTATAGAAAAAGCAGAAGAAATCGAGGTGTTTTAAGTGAAAGAAAATAGTATAGAAGAAGATATAAAAATAATTGAATACAACATGAAATGTATCAGAAATGTAATGAATAACTTTGAAGATAAATTATGCGAAAATATGCAAATTAAAACAGATGAAGTAAGTAAAATAATATATAATATTTTATCAGATTATAAAAGAGTATTAAAAGAGAATGAATATTTAAAAGAAAAATGGGATAAAGATACACATATATTACGAGATGAATTAGATTTAATAAATGCAAATAGACTTGGTTTACTACAGCAGAATAAAGAATTAAGAAAAGAGAATGAAGAATTAAAAGAATATATAGCAATAGCACCAAATTTAGATGAAATGACAGCAGTTAAATACAGAAATATTCAACAAGATGCTTATATAAAAGGTAGAGCAGAAGAACAACAAAGAGCAAAACAAATAATTTATGAAAATTATATTCCAGTTCAAAAAGTAAAAGAAAAGATTAGAAAAAATGAAGAAATTATAGATATTAGTAATGACGGAGACTTAATTCATGAATTATTGCAAAAAAATAAAGTTTATGAAGAATTATTAGAAAGTGAGAAATAATATGAGTGAGATTGTAGAAGTTATAGAAAGACTAACATGTAATGAAAGATATTTATAGCAATAAAAAAGCTAGTTAAAAAACTAGCCATCTTAAGACAACGTTAGTTTTCCTAACTATAAAAACCAACAAAAATTAGTTTATATTGAAAACTAGCAAAAAGCTGAACATTTTTATATCGCCCTAATTCTTCGGGCTGTCTTAAGATAAAAGTAGTATAACAAAATTATAAATAAAAGTCAAGAAAAATCGAGGAGGACAAAAGATAATGATATATAATTCTTCAAAAATACAAAAATTACTAAATACTGTAGAAAAAAACTTAACAGAAGATCAGCAAGAAATAGTAAAAGAAATAGTTTCTAATTATAACAAACTATTTATGATAGCAAAAGAAAAGAGTGATGAGTTAAAAAGAAAGCAAGAACAGTATTCAAAAGAAAGCACTGAGAACGAAAAATTAAGAGATAAAAATAAAGAATTAGAACGAGATAGAAATATGTTAAAAATGCAAAATAGAGAGCAGAGAGAACTGCTTAAAATGTATAAACAAAGGAGGAACTATGGATAAAGAATTATTAAGTCAAATAAATTCTACTAGAAAAGAAATAGAAGAATTAAGAGAAAAAATAGACAAGATTAATAATAAACCTGCAAAAATAGTAGTAGACAGCGTGAAGGGGAGCAGTGCTAGTTATCCGTATATATCACACAATTGTGTAATTGAAGGATTAGACAATAAAAAGATAATTGCAAATAAAAAGAGTAGAAATAAATATAAAAAACAAATAAAGAATAAAGAGTTTAAGCTAATGAAATTAATAACTAATCTAGAATATGAACTAAACAATGTAGAAGACAGTGAAATAAGAAGAATAATAAGACATAAATACGAAGAAAATTTAAATTGGATACAAATTATGTTTAAGATGAACTATAATTCAGAAAGCAAAGCTAGAATGAAACTTGAAAGATTTTTGAAAGACTTACAGCCATAAAAGGTTGTAAGTCTTTTTAAAAATTTTAAAATAATTTTAAAAAAAGTATTGACATACTCGTACGAGAAAGATATAATAAAAAAGCAAGGAGTTGATAGTGTGCCTAGAGATATAAAGAAAGAATACAAGTGGTCCAAAAATAAATATACAAGAATTTTGGGGGACATAGATAAAGAGCTTGGAGAAGAGTTAAAAGAAAAATTAAAAAATGAAGGAAAGTCTATTGCCAGCTGGATTACAGAAAATGCAAAAAAATATTTAAAAAAATAATAAAAAAAGTATTGACATACTCGTACGAGTATGATAAAATATAATCAAGTTAAGAGAGATAAGACTAGATCAAATGACTAGCATTCATAAGGAGAAAAATTATGGAAGAATTAAGTGTTGAAGAGATGTTAAAAGAGATAAACGAGTACGGAGTTACAAAAGAAGATTTAAAAGCAAAATACGATTATGATAAAAATGAGAGCGATTTTAAAGATGATTTTAAAAATGTAAGTTTTGAAGAATATGTAAAATATTATTATATGTCTGATAGATATATAAATGAATAGGAAAGATTATGAGAGGCTATAATATAGATGATTACATTGGAAAAAGATTTAATCATCTTATTTTAATAAAAAATTTGAACAAACTTGATAAAAATAACTCAAAATTAGCACTCTTTAAATGCGATTGCGGAAATACAAAAGAATTGGTTTTTACGCAAGTTTTGAATGGCGAAGTTACAAGTTGTAGTTGTCGAAACAGAGGTAAAAACTCTAATTTAGCATCAGATGATATTAGAAAAAAACATATAGAATTTTATAAAAATAAGACTCAAAAAAATAATAATACTGGCTATACTGGTATTTCTCACATTAATAAAAAATATAGAGTTAGAATACAAATTAATCATAAATCAATACATGTTGGATATTTTGACAACTTGCAAGATGCTATTAAAGCTCGTAAAGTTGCTGAAGAAAAATACTTTAAACCAGTTTTAGAAAAGTATAAAAAATAAATTGCCCTTTTTTTGCCCTTTTTTTTACAAAAAACCGTGTTATAATTGTACTGTGAAAAAGTGAAAGTAAAAAAATACAAAATGTGCGTTTTGTGCGTTTTAAAAATGATAAAATTGTATCAAGTAAAAGAGTAGCTGTTTGAAAAGACATGCCCAGGGCTACAAATAATTGCACTGTTCGTGGTTAGAACAAAGAGTTAGAGAAAATCTAACTCTATTTTTTATTGCAATTAACGATACTAGATAAGTTAATATAAAGTTCTATTGATAGAACCTCCTTTCACATTTACAAAGTACAAGAGAATATTCTAGTTAAGTTCTCACATTGTAAAAAAAGAATATTCTTTTGCGGAGTTGTGTTCTTAGAAGCATAACTCCTATTTTCTAAATAAAATAGTATGTAGTGATATATAAAAATGGTATTGGGTTGAGGTTATATAATACAAGTGAAACGTGCGTATTAAAAATTCCCAAGTTAGTTTAAGAAGATCTATTTAGCTAATAGTGAAAAGCCGATATATCATTACATAGTGTTTTATTAAAAACAAAAGAGGTGGCTATTATGATAAATAGTTTTCAAAAATATATGTGTAGCACATGTAAAAGTAAAGTATGTGACAAAGGAATAGCACTAGTAAAACTAAACAATATGATAATAGCAAAATGTACGGACTATGAAAAAGACGAAAATAAAGTAAAAGGGTATGAAAAGCCAAAAATAAGAACAGCAAAACAAAAGAAAGCGTTGATGGGCTTTACACAAGAATATTAATATGAATATTGATAAATGTATGAGAAAGTTCTGTCATGGATGCAGAAATTATGAGAAATGCTTTCCTAGTAAGAAGAAAAAAGCAAAGAGGACTAATAAAGTAGGTGAGGTGAGCCGCAAAGTATGATTGGAAGCAGTTAGAAAAAGAGTATATATTAAGTGACTTTAAATCAGTAAGTAGCTTTCTAAAAGATAAAGGGATAAAACAAAACGGAAGTACCAAAAGCAGGACAAAAGGGTGGAAAAATAAAAAGGTACTAAAAGAGGACAAAAAGAGTACTAAAATTGTAGAAAAAGTTATAGAGAAAGAAAGTGAAAAAGAAGCTCAAAAAATAGTAGATATAAAAGCAATTGCAACGGATTTAGCTCTTAATATAATCAAAGCTAACTCACAACTAGAAAAGTACATAATAAAGACCAAAAAAAAGACCAAAAAAGTAGAATATGATATTTGGGCAAAAAAGCCTTCTAAAGAAGAAATAAAAGAGGAAGAAGATATAGAAATTGGAGAAGGAATAGTAGATAAACAAGGACTAAAACAACTAGCTTCTGCATTAAAGGACCTAAATGACATATTAAACAATAATAATGATGATGGAAAGGAAAATAATAATTTTGAAATAAATGTGAAGGTTGTAAAGTAATATGGACATAGAACTTACAGAATTACAATGGAGATTTTATAATGCTAAAGAAGATGAAGTACTGTTTGGTGGAGCAGCAGGAGGAGGGAAAACACATGGGCAAATATTAGATGCTTTTTTATATGCTTGTGATTACCCAGGAATTAAACAACTAGTACTAAGAAGAACATTTGGCGAATTAGAAAAGTCGTTTATAAGAGGTACATTAGCAACATATCCTAAAGAAGTAGCTAAGTATAATGATAGTAAAAAGAAATGGACTTTTAAAAACGGAAGTATTGTAGAGTTTGGATATTGTGACAATGAAAAAGATGTATACAAGTATCAATCAGCAGAATACGACATTATAAGATTTGACGAAGCTACACACTTTACAGAGTTTATGTACATATATTTAAAAAGTAGAAACAGAGGCGTAAATAACTTCCCAAAACAAATTAAAAGCACTACAAACCCGCGGAGGAGTAGGACATACATTTTTTAAAGAAAGATTTATAGATAATGGAACAAAAGAATATCAAGATGAAGAAGGAACTAGGTTATTTATACCAGCAAAACTAAAAGATAATAAATTCTTAATGGAATCAGACCCTAATTATAGAAAAAGACTTCTTTCTCTTCCAGAAAAAGAAAGACAAGCTTTACTAGACGGTGACTGGGATATTTACGATGGAATGTTCTTTAGAGAATTTAAACGTGACATTCATGTTATAGAAGAACCTTTTGAAATACCAAATAATTGGACTATATATATATCTTTGGACTATGGATTAGATATGTTTGCACCATTATTTGTAGCTATAGATCCAGAATATAATGCATACGCAATAGATGAAATACATGAAAGTAATTTACTAATAAGTGAAGCTGCAAAGAAACTAAGACATCATGATCTATTTAAAAGAGCTAAAAGGATATTTGCACCACCTGATCTTTGGAATAGAAGACAAGACACAGGTAAAAGTGCATACGATATCTTTGCAGAAAATGGAGTAAGATTGACAAAATGTAGTTCTGATAGAGTAAATGGTTGGTTAGCAGTAAAAGAATGGATTAAACCAATAGAAATAAAAGATGAACAAACAGGAGAAACAATAAAGACAGCAAAATTAAGAATATTTAGCAAGTGTAAAAATCTTATAAGATGTTTACCGCAACTACAACACGATGATAAGAATCCAAACGACGTTGCAACAGAGCCACACGAATTAACACATATAACAGATGCACTGAGGTACTTCTGCGTATCGAAGACATTACCAGGACAAAAGGAACAAAGTAAACAAATAAGACGATATGACAAATCAAGAGATTTTGGAGAAACAATAAAACCAATATAGGAGAGAAATATGAAAGTAAGTGAAATAGTATTAATTATCTTAGGCATTCAAGTGTCTAATTTTTTTATGTTTTTGTTTGGATTATTATTAACAAACACAAGAAGAATAAAATTAAATCCTGTAGAAGCATATAAAGAAAATAAAAAAAGAAAAGAACATAGTAAAGATGAAGAATTAAGAACTCTACAAGCAAAAGAGTCGTTTTCAAACTTAGATAGATATGACGGAACACCAAACGGACAAAAGAAGATTACAAAATATTTATAGGAGGAAAGCATGGATAGAGAAGAATTGCAACAAACTGATATATGGACACTGTTTCAACAAGGACAAGATTACGCAAGAATGATAGACATATTCAATAAAACAGATTTAAATTTTAGAATGTTTAATGGTGATCAAAACGAAGGATTAATAGTAGAAGGAATAGAGAAACTAGAATTAAACTATATAAAACCAATCGTGCGTTATAAAGTAGGTGTAGTTATATCGAACAATTGGGCTATAAACTATTCTAGTGAAAACTTTGAAAATAATGAATTTAAAGTAACTTCTGAGAATGTTTGTAAATTATTAAACAAGAAAGCAGCAAAAATATGGGAAAGAGAAAACATAGATAAAAGAATACAAAAGATATGTAAAAATGCTGCAATTAATGGTGAATGTGTAGTATATGTTGAGTATGATAAGAAAAAAGCTACTCCTAAAATAAAAATACTATCAAAAGTAGATGTATATTATGGCAATGAAAACAATGATGAAATAGAAGAACAACCATACATATTAATAAAACAAAGAGTACCAGTAATAGAAGCAAGAGATATAGCAAAAGAATATGGAGTAAGTGAAGATAAAATTCAATACATAATGGGAGATAATCAGAATCAAGAAGAAAGTGGAGAAGAAGCTAAGCTTGAAAAAGATGAAATGGTTACAATAGTAACAAAATTATATAAAAAAGATGGAAAAGTACACTTTGCAAAAGCAACAAGATATTGTGATATTAAAAAAGATACAGATGCTGGTTTGACATATTACCCAGTAATACATTTGATTTGGGAAGAAAAAGAAGGAAGTGCAAGAGGACAAGGGGAAGTAGAGCCATTAATTGCTAATCAACTAGAAGTAAATAAAACTCTAATGAGAAGAGCTTTAGTAACAAAACTAACAGCGTATGCTACAAAAGTTGTAAATGTAGATCAAATAGAAAATCCAGAAGAAGTAAATACTGTTGGAGCTGTAATACGAGTAAATGGAGACAGCAACGTTCAAGATGTAAACAAGGTATTTACTAATATAACTCCAGCACAAATGAGTCCAGATGTAAAACTATTGATGAACGATTTAATAAATGTTTCAAGAGAATTAGCAAATGCTTCTGATGTTGCAAGTGGAAGTTTAACAAATAGCACATTGCAAAATGCGAGTGGACGAGCAATATTAGCAGTACAGCAAGCAGCACAGCAGCCTTTAAAAGAACAAGTAGAATCTGTAAAATATTTTATAGAATGCTTTGCAAGAATACTATTAGACCACATAAAAACATATAACAGTGATGGCTTATTAATGGAGGAAGAAGTAGTAGGACAAAATGGAGAGACAGAAACTCAATTAATACCAGTACAAGGAAGTATATTGGAAAAGCTACAAGCCGATGTTAAAGTAGATGTAACGCCAAAGGGAAGCTTTGATAAATTTGCACAAGAACAAAGTTTAGAAAACCTGCTAAAAGCAGGTTATTTTAGTGTTCAAAGATTACCAGAATTAAAAATGTACTTAGAAACATTAGATGATGATAGTGTAATGCCAAAACAAAGAATATTAAAAGTAATTAAGAAAATGGAAGAAGAACAACAAAAGATAGCACAAATAAATGCAGAAGCAGAATTAATGAAACAAAGAGCAATGCAATTTATAAACAATGATCCAGATGCACAAGCACAACAATTAAGTGAAGCAAGCATGCAACAAAGTGTGTAGGAGGTGAAGACAATGAATAATAGAGCAAAATTTGTAGAAGTAAGTAAAGAACAGCAAGATAGAATAGACCTAATTAGAAGTTCATTTTCTAATATGTATGATGTGATAGACCATAATTGCAAACCTAGTAGAGAAACATCACTTGTACTAACAAAATTAGAAGAAGCTCAATTTTGGGCTATAAAAGGAATAACAAGGGAGGTTAAATAGTATGGACTTTGGAGACGCAATAAAAGCAATGAAAAAACGGAAGCAAAGTACAAAGAGAGGGCTGGAATGGCAAAAACCAATACATAGAACTAGCAATGTGTATTAGTTACAAAAATGCTGATGGGAAAATGATAAATGCAGAGCATGAAGCAATAGGAAATTGTGCAATAGCATTTGTAGGAACATCAGGAGTTCAATTAGGTTGGTTGGCAAGTCAAGCTGATATGCTTGCAGAAGACTGGAAAATAGTTAATTAAATTAGTTTTCAACAGCTACTAACTATTCTTATAGTTAAAGGGTTGTGAAATAAATGTGTAGCAGTTAAGTGAAAAGCTTAGCTGCTATTTTATATAGTCCAAGCATTTAAGACTTAAAACTGCATGGGTAAGTGAAGTCAAACACTTGCAGAAAAAATAGGAGGAAAAAAATATGGAAAACGAAGAAATGATGAACGATGAAGACCTAGTAGTTGAAGAAACTACTGAAAACGTGGGAGAACAAGCCACAGAAGAAGTTGTTGAAGGAGAAGAACAAGCCACTGAATCTAACAATGAAGAAGAAAACGTTGTAGAGGAAGAAAAGAAGTATACAGAAGAAGAATTAAATGCAAGAGTAAATGAATTGCTAAAGAAAAAACTACACAGACAAGAAACAAAAGTCAGAAAAGAATACGAGAAAAAGTATTCACAGCTTGAAAATGTAATTAGTGCTGGATTAAACACTAACGATATGAATGAAGCTGCTAAACAATTAGAAGATTTTTATGAAGATCAAGGAGTAAAAATCCCTAAATATAACAGAAATCTATCAGATAGAGAAGAAGAAATATTAGCAAAAGCAGAAGCTGATGAAATTATAGCTGCTGGATATGAAGATATAGTTGAAGAAGTGGACAGGCTAGCTGATATAGGAATCAACAATATGTCTAGTAGAGAAAAGTTTATCTTTAGAAATCTTGCAGAGAAAAGAAAAGAACTTGAAAGTGAAAAAGAACTTTTAAGCGTTGGAGCAGATAAAAACATTTTAAAGGATGAAAAATATAAAACTTTCATTACTGAAAATGGACTTGAAAACGTTCCAGCAAAAAAAGCTTATGAATTATACAGAAAGCTACAACCTAAACCACAGGTTGAACAAGTCGGAGACTTGACTAATAAAAATCCAAAGACAGATAAGGAGTTTATTTCAGAAGCTGAATTTGACAACATGTCTCCTGAACAAATAGAGAAAAATCTTGGGCTGATTAGAAAGTCAATGACAAAGTGGTAATAACTAAGAAAGGAAGATAAAATATGGGAGCAAATTTTAAACCTATGTTTTGGTCAAAATATTGCCAAACAGAATTAAAGAAAGATTTATTACTAGCAAACTGGTGTGACTACAAATATGACAAAGAAGCTAAGAAAGGAGCAAGGCTAAAAATAGTTGGTGTTGTAAGACCTAAAATCCAAACTTACATACCAGGAAAAGATTTAGATATCGAATCATTAGGAGATAATTCTCAATATTTAGATATAGATCAATTTAAAGCATTTGCATTTGAAGTAGATGATGTAGATAAAGCACAAAGTATTCCTGGATACTTAGAAACACAATTTGATGAAGCAAAAGAAGCATTAGCAGAAGACTACGACAAATTCGTTGGAACTCTTGCAAAAGGTGCTAATAAAGATATGATATCTGAATCTACAGACATATCTGAAGGAACTGATCCATTTGCTACAATAGATGCTGGATTAGTTAAACTATATAAAAACGGAGTAACAACTAAAACAGAATTAGCAGCAGATTTAAATCCTGAACATATTACTGCTTGTAGAAAGAAATTACAAACTTTATTTACAGACAACGTAGAATACGTTAAAAGAGGAGCAGTTGGAAAATATAATAATTGTTATTTAAGAATGTCAAACAACTTATATAACGATGGCACAAACGACTGGGAAATGATAAGAACTAAAAAAGCTATGGCAGTAGCAAATGCTATTGACAAAGTTGAACGTGCAAGAAAAGAAAAAGGATTTGCAGACATAGTAAAAGGATTACATGTTTACGGTGGTAAATTAGTAAGACCAAAAGAGCTTTATGTAATTAAAGCAAAATAGAAACAGCTCCCTAAAAGGGAGCTAAAATTTTTATAAGGAGGAAAATAATATGGCAGTTAAAGAAATAATACCACAAAAAATTGAATTTAATTCAATAAAAGCAGTATCATTTGAAGCAGCAACAGCAGTTGCAGATGGATGTAGCTTTAAAATACCAAGAGAATTTGCAGGAGGAGAGTATTTAACTATATTAGCTCAAAACTCTGGGGAAGCTCCATATGATGTTTCTGTGAAATGTCCTTCAAATGGAAGCTATGCAGCAGCTACAGAAAATTTAAAATTAGTAGATGTAGCAGCAGGAGGTATAGTAGCAATAAGAGTAGAAACTGCGAGATTTGCAAATAATGATGGAAGTATTGTATTAATACCAGAAAATGCAGCAGTAAAATTTGCAGTAATATATTAGAAAAAAAGGCATGCTTTTATAGTATGCCTTTTATATCGTGTTAAAAGCAAAATGTTGGTGCAATTCCAACAAACGCGAAAGGAGAATATATATGATTAAAAAGTTAGAAAGTTTAGAAAAATATGTAATAACACCAAATGTTAGATTTTATGGTGGATATGTGTACAACGGAGAAGATATAGAATTATGTAACGACAAAGATGAAGAAGAAGGATACAAAGTACATATACAAGATAAAATAATAGATGGACATCTAATAAAACAAGTAGAACAAGAATATACAATGTCTAATGGCAAGAAAGTAAAACAAAAGGAATATCAAGATATTGAACTAGAAGAAAATCAACTACTTATATATGCAGAAGGGCAAGGCTTTGTTATAAGTGAATATAAAATGCTAACAATAGATGAGGCAATAGAGAAATATAAATTGTTAAAATCTCCTGAAGGAGAGTAGGAGGAATATATGACACTAGGTGATATGAAAAGTGAAGTATTAAGACTAATAGAAGAGATAAATGAAGAAAATGAAGGTTTAACAGATGACCCAGATTTCAAAAACAAGATAAATAATGTAATAGATTTTATACAACACGAGTTAGCAAGAATAAAAAAGATTCCTGCAATAGAAACAAGAGAAGTTAAAGAAGGAGATACAATAAATCTTAATGAATTAGAAAACTTTTATCAACTTAAATGTGTAAAAGGAGTTAGATACACCTCTTTCGGAACAACACTTGATATACTAGATGATGGGACAATAAAAATATATTACTATAAATATCCTAAAAAGATAAATGAGAAGAGTAAAGACAATACTGAACTTGAATTAACAGATGATGTACTAGGAATTATGCCTTATGGAGTTGCGGCAGATTTATTAAAAAGTGATGTTTCTAATCAGTATGGACAAATATATGCTAATAGATATACTGAACTAAAACAAAGCTTAGATCCAAGATACAACACAGGAGGATTTTATATAGACGGAGGAACAAAAATTTAGGAGGATAATATGCCTGAAGTAAGTGGAGATTTAATAACAAGAAATTATTCTAATTTTAGAGGAGTAGATTTTAGTAATACAGAGGTAGCTTTGTACAGAAGCCCTGATGCAATAAATATGTGGAAAGATTATAAAAAAATGGGGACTAGTATAGAAACAAGACCAGACATAGTATTGTTTAAAAAATTAAAGAATACTGTATATGGTTTATTTTTTTATACTATAAATCAAGTAGATCACATGATAATACATTGTGGAGTATCTTTGTATGACTATAATATGAAAACAAAAGAACTAAAAATAATAAAAGAAAAAGGTATGAACATAAGAAAAAGCCAAAGTTTTATATATAGAAATATTTTATACATAAAAGATGGATTAAACTACTTACAATATGATGGAGAAACATGCAAGGAAGTAATAGGATACATACCAATAACAACTATAGGAAAAGCACCTAGTGGCGGAGGAACAACAAATCAAGAAGTAAACCTACTTACAGGAGTTAGAGAAAATAGCTTTTGTGCTGATGGAGAAAGTACAGAGTATGTGTTAGATGCAAGTGAATTAGATGCAGGATATCAAGAAAAAGTATTTATAAACGATGTAGAAAAGACAGAAGGATTTACAGTAGACAAAGTAAGTGGGAAAGTTAAGTTTACAACAGCACCAGAAAAACCATTAACAGATGGACAGGATAATGTTGTAATACGTTTTAGCAAAACTATACCAGGAAATAGAGATAAAATAAATAAATGTACAATATTAGAAGTATTTGACAACAGAGTGTTTTTTAGTGGAAATCAGGATTACCCTAACACAGTATTTCATACAATGTTAGATGAACCAAAGTACTGCAGCGACTTAGATTATTATAATGAAGGAGCGGACATAAGCCCTGTAAGAGGCATGGTGGCAGGTAATAACGCGTTATGGGTAATAAAAGAACCAAGTCAGGCAAATACTGCTATATTTTATCATAACCCTACTATTGATAGTGAAGCAGGGAAGGTTTATCCAAGTGAACATTCAAGCATCTCTACAGGATGTATAGGAGCAGCAATAAATTTTAATGATGATATAGTTTATTTCTCCAATAGAGGAATGGAAGGAATAAGTGGAGATATAACAACAGAACAAGTTATAAGCCATAGAAGTTCTTTAGTAGATAGTAAATTATTACAAGAAGAAAATTATAAAGATATGATTTTAGTAGAATATGAAGGCTATTTACTAGTTATTATAAAAGATAAAATATATCTAGCAGACAGTAGAGCAATGTTTACTAATGAAAATCATAATGAATATGAGTGGTTTTATTGGAACATAGATATAGAGCCTACATGTGCAGTAGTATATAATGGAGAACTTTGGCTAGGAAGTAAACAAGGAATATTTAAAATAGGTAAAGCTTCTGAAAACAATAAAGAAATATCAATGGAAAAAGATGAAGAAGAAAGATATTTTATAGATGGAGTAACTAAACAAGAAACAGGAACAGAAAGTTATAAAACAGTAACAGGAAAAGAAATACTAATAGAAGATGGAGAAAACAATAAAGGATTAGAAATAAAAGTAAAAGGCTTAACTACACAATCTGCAAGAAGTGGAAAGAATATATTACCTTATAACTATTATGATGGCAATTCTAAAACAGTAAATGGAATAACTTTTACTGTAAATGAAGACAAAAGTATAACAGCAAATGGAACAGCAACTGCTAATGCATCATTTTCTATTACAAATCCAAATAATTATGGTATTGCAGCAGGTTCTTATAAATTAGTAGGAGAAAATAATGCATATACAAAAACGGCAATAAGAGGCTCTTACAAAAAAGCTGACGGAACAATAGCATATATAAGTTCAGTTAGTAGTTTTACCATTCCAGAAGGTGCTACAAACATTCAGATTTATGTAGTAATTCTTCAAGGAGAAACAGTAAATAATGTTACATTTTATCCAATGCTTTTAAACTCAACCGAAACAGATTTAACTTTTGAAGCAGGAGGAGCAAGTCCAAGTCCAGATTACCCAAGCCCAATAGAAAATATAAAAGAAAATGTAGAGATAAACGATATAGGAGGAAATTTATTAAAGAATAGTTCTTTTACAGAAAACTTAAAAGATTGGGATGTTGTTAGAACTGATAATACTACACTATCAATATCTGAAATCTTTAATAAAAAATGCTTACATATAAAAGGAGGCTTAAATAAAGGACAATATATAAGACAACCTATTCAAAATAGAATACAAGTTGGAAATAAATACACAATTTCTTGCAAGGCATATTTAAAAGATTTTGTTAGTGGAACTACTAATCCTATATGTGCATTTTATTTAGACGGCGTAGGAATTGATGGAAAATGGATAGGACCAGATTATTCTGGAGGGCAAAACTTTTCAAATACAAAATATAACTATTCTCAAGGTTTTATTGAAGTAAAAACGACTATAACAATAAATAAAAATACAGATTTAACAAAAACTTTTGCTATGTTTGTTTATGCGAGAGATTTTACAGGAGATTTATACATATATGACTTACAACTAGAAGAAGGTACAACAGCAACCCCATACAAATCATATCAAGAACAAAAAGTAGATTTTCCATTAAGTGAAGGACAAAAGCTATATGAAGGCTCTTATCTAGCAAGTGATGGAATACATCATAAGAGGAAACAAAGAGTATTTGACGGAACAGAAGCGTGGAGGGCTTATTCTGGATACTCTGGAACTGGATATTGCTATCAAATTGAAGATAATAGCTTTAAATTTGGACAAAATGTTTCAATTTGTAATAAATTCAAGAACGTGTTTAGTGCTTACATTGCAGGAGTTGGATACATTGGTGCATATAGTGACCATAGGAGCGTTCACAGGAAATATTTTATAAGTGACAAATCAACATTAACTGAATGGAAAACATATTTAGCAGAACAATATGCAAATGGTACACCTGTAATCATAGAATACGAACTATCAGAAGAAGAAATAGTACCTTATACCACTGAACAACAAGAAGCTTGGGATAAGATAGAAAGTATGAAACTATATGATGGAGTAAACCATATAGAAAGCACATCAGAAATAGACATCAAATATAACTACATATATAAAAAGCCTAGTATAAAGAATAAGAGCAATATAGAAAATAAAATTTCATCAGGAGAGTATCAAACAATTATAAACAATAAAAGATATTTTGTATTCTTAGAAGAAGAGCTTAAATCAGTTAGAAACGATATCACAGATAGATTATATATAGATACTAATAAAAATATAGCAAAAGTAATGAAAAGAGTAGATAAATTAGTTTTAAATGGTATAGAAGAATGGAATGTGAATGCAACACACTCTAACGTATTTTACACTGCTAAACCGAAAAACATGGCTGATAGCGAAACAAATATATTCTGTACAATAACAGATGAATTTTCAAAAGATTTGTCAGGAGAAACTTATGGGATTTTAATAGATACAAATATTAATATAAAAATTCCAAAAGTAAAAACAGTTGCAGATTTAAAAGCATATCTAGCAAAAGAACCTATTACAATACAATACAAGGCAATAGAAGAAATAAAAGACATTATATTATTGTCAAAACCATCATCTTATTGGACAACTTGTGAAGATGAGTTTAAGTATCCACAAATGCAAAAAACTACAAATAAAAGAGGCTGTGTAGCAGATGCTATAGGCGAAGAAATAGATGTCTTTTGTAAAACTAATAAGGAACAGTTTGAGAAAATTGCTACACATAAAAATGCAACAGGATATGCAGCAAATAGAATCAAGAAAAAGAAATGGAAAAGTATACAATTAAAATTTAGTTCAAACAAATCGTTTGAGCTTTTTTCTTGTACATTAGAAAGCTACATAGGAAGCTACATAAAAAGATAGGAGGAAATTATGGCAGATAAATATGCTGTTAATTATGAAGACGAAAGATTTAAAAACGTAGAAAACGAAAAAAATCAAAGAATTAATGAGGCAACTAATACTTACGATGACATGATAAATAATTCGGACAGATTTTATCAAGATCAAATTAATGCTTCAAAAGAATGGGCTGATAAACAGTCTGAAATTCAACAAAAGCAAAATGATCTTGCAATTGAAAAAATAGAGCAACAGAAAGACAAAGCTAGAAAGGACTATGAAAAAGAACAAAGAGCAAGCTATGTAGACTATAAGAAACAAGTAGATCCATTTAGTGTAGATGCAGAAAAAATGGCTGCTAACGGGCTAACTAATAGTGGATATAGTGAAAGCTCAAGAGTTAGCATGTGGAACACATATCAAAATAGATATGCAAGTGCAAAAGAGAGCTATAATAATGCAGTCCTAAACTATGATAATGCAAGAAAAGATGCTCAATTAGCTAACAACAGTGCATTAGCAGAAATAGCATATAACTCATTACAGAAGCAGTTAGAATTAGGTCTGCAAGGTTTCCAATATAAAAACACATTAATACAACAAAAACAATCGGAACTACAACAAATAGATGAAACATATTACAACAGATATCAAAATGTATTAGCACAAATAAATAGAGAAATAGATATGCAAAGAGATATAGACAAAGCATTAGAAGAGCATAATCGTTGGCAACAAGAATTTGATGAGCAGAGAGCAAAGAATAGAGAAGAAAGAGAACAATGGAAGAAAGAATATGCATTAAAAGAAAAACAGGCAGAAAGAGATTATCAATTAGCTTTAGCTAAAGAGAGAAGGGCTGCAAGCAGTTCGGGAAATTATACAGTAAGTGGAAACACAAGTAGTATTAATGGATTAAGTGAATATGCTCAAAGTTTGTATAAAAAATATAGTACAGCTCTTTCAACAGCAAGCAAAGGCGGAATGATTGGAAAGATAACAGGTTCAGTTTTAACAAATAAAAAGATAGTTAGAAATTATATAGAAAATGAATATAACAAAGGAAATATAACAGAGAATGATGGAGAAATATTATTTTCAAAATTAGGACTATAAGGGGGAATATATGGGTTCATTTAGAGAATATCTTAATCAAAAAAATAATTCAAATAGCAATGTAAATGTATACAAAAATAATTCCTCTTTTATGGAATACCATAATAAAAGAAATAAGGAAAGAGAAGAAAAAAGAAAAGAAGAAGAGGAAAGAAGAAAAAGAGAAGAACAACAAAAGATTGAACAAGAGCAAAAAAAACAAGACTTATTAAAAGAAATGAAAAACAATATATCTACATCACCAGTAGATAATAAAAAAAATGAGACAACATTAAAGTTAGCTCCAGTTAATAATGAACCTTTAAAATCTTCAGAAAATTTAGGAGAATTACAAAAAGTAACATCCTCTGATATAAAAGCTCAAAAACAAGCGGAGAAAATAAATAGAGACTTGAAAAATGGTGATAATGCCAGTGCAATAGGTGCAATTCTAAATGGCATTCCAGAAGGAATAAAATCAGGAGTTGCAAAAATTACAAATGCAGCATTAATTTTAGGAGCAAAATCATTAGATGAACAAGATAAAAGAGCTAATTGGATGCAAAACGAAATGTTGAAAGCAAATCCAAATGCTGAGGCAAATAAATTAAAGGACATGCCTAGCTTTGCAAGTATAGCAAAAGACAAATTATTAGATAAAGCAGAAGAATTGGAAGATAGGACAGCAGCTCATGGCAAAACGGTATCTCAAATAGAAAATAATACAATAAAAACAGCAGCAGGGGTTAGCAGTTCGATAGGCGAAATGATTCCATCTATTGCATCCAATATAATCGCACCTGGTTCAGGAATATATGCAAGTGCAGTACAAAATGCAGGTGGTTCAGCAATGGAGACATTAAACAGTGATAGAAACAATATAGATAAAGCCGTAGGAACAGGTGTGCTAAAAGGCACGGCCTCTGCATTAACAGAAAAAATAACTGGTGGTAATCTAATTGCCAAAGGTGGACTAGATAATGCTGTAGGTAGAGTGATAAAAGGAAATGTTAAGGGCAAAACAGGACAGAATTTATTATATAAAGGCTATCAAATACTAGGCGAGATGGGAGAAGAACAATTAGAAAATGAAGCAGGTTATGTAATAGATAAAGTAATAAATAACAAGGATATGCCAGATTTAAAACAACGTTGGGAAGAAGCTACAGAAACTGCCAAAATGACTGGATTAACAACAATAGCATTAAATTTAGTAGGCTTAGGAGGGGGAAGTATAGATGATGTAGAACTTTCTGATATGAGTACTAAAGATAAGAAAACAATAAAAGACATATTGGAAAGAGCTAAAAAAACAGGAACTTTTAAAGAAGGCGAGCTTGCAGATTTAGTTTCAAAAACAGATGTAGATAATAAAATTGCTCCAATAAAAGATTTAGATTATTTGGAGTCTGCAAAAAAGAATAATATAGACACAAATAACGAAACTGTAAGAAGTATAGCAAGAATAACAAATGAAAGAGGAATAAAAGCTAGCTATGATTCTGATATATTTACAAATACTAACCAAAACGCATTATGGAGAATTAAAACAGATGAAAATGGTAATGTAACAAGAGAAGTAATAATAAATCCGAATGCAGATACTAATAAAACTTTACAAAATATAGCAATACACGAATTAACACATGATATAGAAGGCACAGAACAATATAATCAAATAAAAGATATTATTCTAAAATATGATAAAACTAAAAATGGATTTGAAGAAGCAAGAAAATCATTAGCAGAAACATATTCAAAAATGTATGATAAAAACAGTGCTGATTTTAACGAGTTAGTAGACAATGAAGCGGTAGCAGATATTTTAGGAAACAAGCTAGGAGATCAGGATTTTATAAATAATCTTACAATGCAAAACAGAACATTAGGACAAAAGATATATGACTGGGTAGTAGATAAGTTTAATAAATTAAACGGAAAGCTAGGATATAAAAGTGAAAAAATATATTGGGCAGATGTAAAAAATAAATTTGAAAATGCATTTAAACAAGAATATCAAGGGTTAGATACAAATAAAACTAAACTTTCGATAGAGCAAAATAATAAGGGCAAATATGTAAAAGCTGATAGACAGGTAATTACGGGAAATGACTCGTTAAAATGGGAAACACAAGTCGAGAATTATATAAATAATAATATAAGACAAGGAAAAGATGTTCAAGTAAAAACAGAAAGCGGAGACATATTAACAATTACAAAAGACACTGCAGGGAAAGCAAGATTTAGGAATAAAATAACAGATAAAAATGGCAATACTAGATATTTAAACAATAAAGAATTTTTGTCAAAATTAACAGCAGAAACACATGTAGATGAATTAGCACAAATTTCACAAAAAATTAATAAAAAACCAATTCTAGATTATAAAAATCACAAATTTGCAAGAGATGGATTTGATTATAGAAGTGCATATTTTGAAGATTTTGATGGTCAATATTATAAAATTACAATGTCAGTTGGAAAAAATGGAATTATTGATACTATATACAATATTGGAAAAATGGACAAAAAAAATAGAAGTAAATCTTCTTTAGTGGCTCAAAGGCCGAGTGATAAAAACATCACTAGTAATGAAGATATAACTTCTATTAATAGTATAGCACCAATTAAAGATGATGTCAATACCACTAAATATTCTATGCAAGAATCTGAAAATAATGTATCAAATACAGTTAAAATTAATAATGATGGAGAAGTAAAATACATTGACAGTAAAAATACAGAACAACCCGTTTATTTTAGATTCGATGAAGAGGGTCAATTC
>CAKPJR010000004.1 GCA_934162925.1 uncultured Clostridia bacterium
AAATTACCACAGGTCAAGGTGCAGATAAGGTAATGACAGCAGTACTCGCTGGTCAAAGTGATATAGGATTTGCACGGACCAGAAGCTGCAATTTATGTATATAACGAAGGAAAAGAAGACTACATGCAAGTATTTGCACAAATGACTAAAAGAGATGGATCTTTTCTAGTTAGCAGAAAAGAAAACAAAGACTTTAAATGGACAGATTTAAAAGGTTCTACTATTATTCCTGGTAGAAAAGGCGGAGTACCATATATGACATTTGAATATGTACTAAAACAAAGTGGATTAGACACAAAAAAAGATGTAGTATTAGATGATAGTATTAAATTCGACTTAATGGCAGGAGCATTTGCAGGAGGAAAAGCAGACTATGTTACACTATTTGAACCAACAGCATCAATGACAGAAGCACAAGGAAAAGGATATATAGTAGCATCAGTTGGAGAAGCAGGAGGAGAAATACCATATACAGCATACTTTGCAAAAAAGAGCTATATAAACAATAACAAAGATATAATTCAAGGCTTTACAAATGCAGTATATAAAGGTCAAACATGGGTAAAAGAACATACAGCAAAAGAAATTGCAGAAAAAATACAAAACTTTTTCCCAGATACAGATTTAAATATGTTAGAAAGTTCAATTCAAAGATATAAAGACATAGATGCTTGGAATGAAACACCAGTACTAAAACAAGAAGCTTTTGAAAAATTACAAACAGTAATGCAAGAAGCAGGAGAACTTACAACAAAAGCACCTTATGAAACAATAGTAAATAATGAATTTGCAAGTAAATCAATAATGAAAAAATAGAATAATCCTCTCCAATGAATAAGAACAAGATTGAAAAAAGTTATGAAATGATGTATAATATTAATATTGCTGGTATTTTATCAGCATAATTCATGATGAAATATGCTATAAGGAGGCTTGACAATGAAATCATGGATTATATTAATTGTTCTTGCAATTGTATCTTTTGGACTGCTTGCAGAAAAAATATATAATTACAAGAATAACAACACGGGATGTTTTTTGTGTTGGGGATCTAAGAATTGCATAAATTGCAAAATGTGCATTGGATGTAAAAACTGCATGAATTGTAAAAACTGCATTAAGTGTGTGAATTGCAATGATTGTATTTCATGCAGTGAGTGCAGAAATTGTGCAAACTGCACTAACTGCATTCTTTGCGAAGATTGTGGGGAGAACCATGGATGCAAAAAGTGCGAAATCTGTTTTGAATGTTACAGCTGTTACAACTGTACAGAATGCAAATTCTGTTGTAAATGTAAAGACAGTAATTTTTGCTCAGAATGTATAAGCTGTGTTAAAGCTTTTAAGGCAGATAATATTAGACCATTATGAAAAATAAGCGAAGATAAAAGTATTTTGTCTTCGCTTATTTTTATATAATAGGAAAATTTTCATTTTCTAGTATATAAAATATGCTATAATCGCTATTGTTTTTGATATTTCCGTATTTTATCCGGAAATTCAAATTGGAGAGGACAAAGGGAGACTTAAGTTGCTTTGTTCAATGATTGAAAATCTAAACCATTAAAAAACATAGCAAGGTCAAAGGGGAAAGACCTATGCTATGTTTTTCATAATATTTAATATATATCATGGAGGATAAATATATTATATAATGACAAACCTTAAATTAAGTTTAAAAATAGTACAATAGTTGAAAATAAAAAATAATTGTATTAAAATATAAAAAGTGAGAAAAATAAAAGAAGGTGATAAAATGGAATATAGATATAAACCAGAGGGGGTTTGTTCAAGAGAACTAGTTTTTGATATTGATGGAGATATTGTTAAATCAGTAAAAGTAATAGGTGGTTGCCCAGGAAATACAGTAGGAATTTCAAAATTGGTAGAAGGAATGAAGATAAAAGACATAATAAAAAAGCTAAAAGGAATTCAATGTGGATACAGAGGAACATCTTGCCCAGACCAAATTGCGGAAGCTTTAGAAAAATATATAAATTAAAATAAGAAGGAATAAATATGATAAAAATAGCATTTTTTGATACAAAAGAATATGATAAAAATTTGTTTAATGAATATAATAAGAAATATGGATATGAAATAACATATTTAGAATCCAAGTTAAATAGTGAAACAGCACCACTTGCAAAAGATTTTGATGTAGTATGCATATTTGTAAATGATGTAGTTGATGAAAAAACTATTAAAATTCTGGAAAATAACGGAGTAAAGCTAATAGCCTTAAGATGTGCAGGATTTAATAATGTAGATATAAAGAAAATTGGAGAAAAGTTAACGGTCGTAAGAGTACCGGCATATTCTCCTTATGCAGTTGCAGAACATGCAGTAGCATTATTGTTAAGCATTGATAGAAAAATATATAAAGCATATCAAAGAACAAAAAAATATAATTTTACATTGAATGGACTTTTAGGATTTGATATACATGGAAAAACTGTTGGTGTTATAGGGTCTGGAAAGATAGGTAGAGCTTTTATAAATATTATGAATGGATTTGGATGTAGAGTGTTAGCATATGATAAATTTCCAGATGAGAAAGCAGCAAATGCAATGAATTTTGAATATGTAGATTTAGATACATTGTATAAAGAATCAGATATAATATCACTTCATTGCCCATTAACAGATGAAAATTATAAAATGATAAATGAAGAGTCACTAGATAAAATGAAAGACGGAGTTGTTTTAATAAATACAAGTAGAGGAAAACTAATAGATACTAAAAGCCTAATAAAAAGACTAGAAAAAGGGAAAATAGGGGGACTTGGACTTGATGTATACGAAGATGAAGAAGAGTTTTTCTTAAATGATATGTCTAATTCATATATAAGAGATGAAGAACTCTCAATACTACTTACTATGCCAAATGTGGTAGTAACATCACACCAAGCTTTCTTTACAAAAGAAGCTTTAAATAAAATAGCTTTAGATACATGTGAAAATATAAAAGAATTTTTTGAAACAGGAAATTGCAAAAATAAGGTATAAAAAATAAAAGGGATTAAGCTTTGAAAGCTAGATATCCCTATATTTTTTGCTTATAAAGATAAAAAAATATATAAATTCAAATAAAAATATCATAAAAAAGTAATATTTGAAATAAAAAACACTTGAAATGAAGTTCCGTAAGTAAGTACAGGATATCTTAAATATAGAGAAAAGTTTGTGCATTGACTTTCTAAAAAAGCTAACTATAATTTAAGTATAGTTAAAAATGTTTGATGGAGGAAGAAAAATGAATAAGAAAAAAGCACTTTTAGTAATAATTTTATTTGGTCTAATTATTACAGTATTACAAGCAAATGTTAATGCTAGTTATGAGAGAGTTGATTTAGCAGAAAAATTTAAAAATATGTCAGGAAGGGCGTATTCAATTATTAATAACAATGTAATGCTAGGAGAGAATCTTGAGGAACAAGTAAAAATAACAGTTAAAGATGAAGTCTTTTATGAACAACTTGTAGGATCATATGGAGCAAAAAAAACAGACAATCCATTAGAAGTAGAGATGACAAGGCAACAGATAAATGACTTAAAAGAATTTGAATATTTAGGAAATAATTCAAAAGTAATCACAGATATTACAGGTATAGAAAATTTTGTACAATTGGAAACACTGAAACTTAACAGAAATAATATAAAAGATGTAACAGTAATAAGTCAATTAACAAAATTAAAAAATATAGAAATAAAAGCAAACGAATTGAAAACTTTACCAGACTTATCGGCGTTAACAAATTTACAAACATTAGATATATCAGACAACTCAATAAATAGTTTAGAAGGAATAAAAAATAATTATACTTTAATAGAATTAAATGCATCATCTAATCAAATAGTAAACATTATACCAGTAACAGAAAATCTAAGAGCTTTACAAGAGTTAAACTTATCAACAAATAATATTTCTGATATTTCTACAATACATAATTTAAATAGTTTAGTAATGTTAGATTTAAGTTTTAATACATCAATAAGAGAAGTTAAAGAGATAACAGAATTGCAAAATTTAACTAAACTTAGTTTAGCGAATGATAATAATATAATAGACTTAGTTAAATTGTTAAATAAAAAGGATGATAACAAAACTCCAAAGCTTATAAATTTACAAGAGCTTAATTTAGAGCATGTTAATAATAGCGCTTCTAAAATTTCCGTATCAAATTTAACACCACTTAAAAACTTAAAAGAATTAAATTTAAATAATAATGAACTTGAAAATATGACGGGAGTAATAGAATTTGATAACTTGGAAAAACTATACTTGAGTAATAATAAAATAAAAGATATTACTCCACTAGTAAAGTTTAAACCAGAGACCATTAACGGAGAAACTAGAAAAGTTGTAGACAAAGTGAGTAAAGTAAAAGATCTAAGAATGGGAAATAATGAAATTGAAGATATAAGTGTATTATCATACTTATCTAACACTATAACATACTTAGATTTAAGTGAGAACCATATTCATCATATTTATAGTATAGAAGTTTTAAAAAATTTAGAACCTAAAAATTTATATTTACAAAATCAAACAGCTAATTTTAATATAAAAAGAAAAAGTAATACAAGTGTAAAACAGAAAATAATATTAGAAAGTATAATACAAAAGTGCAAAGATCCAAATAGTAAAATTTATGACTCAAATGCAAGTTTTAATGTTACAGGAGATGCAGTATTAAATACTGATACATATACTTTGCCAAATGGAACGACAGGGGTATATAGTGAAGAACCTGAGAACTATAATATAGTATTTGCCGAAGATGTTAAAAAAGGAAATGTAGGAACTGTAACTATAAATGGAGGTAGAGCAGCAGGAAGTGTTTATACATATACAATAACAGATAATACAGGAAGTAAAGTATATGATTCAATTTGCTTCGAAGATTATTATTTGGCTGAAAGAGTATATAATGATTTGAGTAAACAAAAGAGAAACATTGTAGGGATAGTTCCATACATAATAAACATTGAGTATCCAGAAATTGCAAAAGTAACAGAATTAACATTAACAGGTGATGAAGGAAGAAGAGTAAAAAATATTAAAGGACTAGAAAGCTTTATAAATTTAAAAATATTGAATTTGTCTACAAATGGTATAAGTAGTGATAATTCAATAAGTAAAATAAATTTACTTAAAGATCTACCTAATATAGAACAGTTAAATTTATCTGATAACCAATTAGAGACGGCAGACGTTATAACAAACTTTAAACTAATAAAAAGAATTAATTTAGCAAATAATAATATTAGCAGTTTACAACCATTTGAGGAATGGTTACAAAATCTAAAAGATAAAAAAACAACATCTAAATTAGTAGAAATAAATGTATCTGGAAATAATATAGAAGATTTAACACCAATAAAAGATATTACAACACTAGAATATTTAAATGTGAGTAAAAATAAGGTTAAAGACATAAATGCAATAAAAAATATGGCAGTTTTAAATGCATTAAACATATCAAGTAATAAAATAGAAGATATAGAACCTGTTGGAAATTTAACTAGGCTAACAACATTATATTTAGCAACAAATAAAGTGAAAAATATATCTAGTTTAAAAAATTTAAATTTGTCTAAGTTAGATATTTCTAATAATAGAATAGAAAGTTTAGATGATATCAAAAATATGTCATCATTAACAGAATTAAAATTAAATACAAACAAAATAAGTACTATAGAACCTATAAAAGATCTTGTAATAGGAGATTTCGAGATAACCTATCAAAAACTATGCTATGCATTAACACAAACAGGTGAAGAAATAGTTAGTATAGATTTAGAAAAATTGTTTAAAGAGGCAAAAGAAGGAAAAAGTATAGTTTATGCAGAGAAAGACTTTGAATGTACTAATTGTACATTAACAGAAGACGGAAAAATACAGATAAATTTAAATGATTTTGGTGATAAAATAGCAACAGTAAAAATTAAAGACGGAAATGCAAAGGGAAGTCAAATGACTATTGCTAGACCTTTAAAACCAATAATAAAATATAATATAGAGAGTATTACAAACAAAGATGTAATAGCAACAATAGAATTTGATGGAAGACAAGCAAATATAATGAATAATGACGGAAAAAATAGTTATACATTTACTGAAAATGGAGAATTTACTTTTGATTATGAAGATGAATATGGATTTACAGGAACAATTACAGCAAAAGTGGATTGGATAGACAAGGATGCACCAGTAATAACTGGGGTACAAAATGAACAAACATATAACGTAGCAGTTACACCTGTAGTATCAGATGAAAATCTAGAAACAATAGAATTGGTTAAAGACGGAAATAAAGTAGAAGGTTATGCAAGTGAAGAAATTACTGAAAATGGAAAATATACATTGACAGCAAAAGATAAAGCTGGTAATATAACAGTAGTAACTTTTACAATAAATTTGAATTCGCAAGTAAAAAGTTTGACAAGAATAGAGATAATAAGTCAGCCAAGCAAAAAGATATATAAAGAAGGCGAAAAATTTGATAGGACAGGAATGAAAGTACAAGCATTATATAGTGATGGAAGCAAAGTTGAAGTAACAGATTACACAGTAATAGGGGAAGAAGATAGCTTGCAAATAGGAACAACAAGTGTAAGAATAACTTATACAGAGAATGGTAGTGAACCACAATATGCAGAGCAAGAAATAACAGTAATACCACAAGCAGTATCACAAAAAGAATTAATAAAAATAGAAATAACAAATCCACCAACTAAAACGAGCTATGTAGAAGGTGAATATTTTGATAAAGCAGGAATGATAGTTACAGCTATATATAATAACGGAGAAACAAAACAAGTAGAGAACTACGTGGTAACAAATACGGGAAAATTAACAATAGGAACAGTAAGCATAGAGATCAGCTATACAGAAGGTAAAATAACACAAAAAGCAAAACAGTCAATAACGGTAAAAGAGAAGGAACCAGAAAAATTAACAATAAATATAAAGGGCTATGAGGAAAAGACAGGCGAAAATGTTAAATACATAAAAGGCATAAGTCCACAAACAACCCTAGAAGACTTTAAAAATAGTATAGAAACAAATGGAAAAATAAGAATAAAAAGTAAAACAACAGAGATAGCAGATAAAAATGCAAAAATAGGAACAGGAATGACATTAGAAATAGCATTAAACAATGAAAAAGAAGAGTATACATTGGTAGTAATAGGAGACTGTAATGGAAGTGGAACAACAAATGTAGCAGATTTAACAAAACTGATGATGAGTAGAGCAGAAAGTTTAGCAGATAATAAAGATGAAAACAAAATATTAAAAGGCGCATATGCAGAGGCTGCAGACTTAAATAATGATGGAAAAATAAGTGTAGCAGATATAACCAAGTTATGTATGTTTATAGCAGAAAATAAATAAAATATTACATATAGTATAAATTTAAACAAGAAAGGAAAGAATAAAATGAAAAAGTCAATAAAAATATTTTTAATTATATTAATGCTAATAAGCTTTGCTACAATAGTAAATGCAGCAGATGTAACTATGAGCTTGAAACCAGAGAAAGAAAAAATAGAACAAGGCTCAGAGATAAAGGTACAATTAATTATAAAAGACTTTGGAAGAACAGGAAATATGAATGCATTAGAAGGCAAAATTGTGTACGAAACAGAAAAATTAAATTACAAAAAAATAGAATATAAGAATAACTGGGGAGGACAAGTAACAGAAGACGGAACAGGAATGACATTAAACAAGTCAGGAACAATAGAAAAAGATGAAGTGGTAGCAGAAATAACATATGAAGTAAAAGAAACAGCAGAATTAGGGAAAACAAAAGTAGCATTAACTAATATAAACACTTCAACAGATGGAGATGAAATAGAAGTAAACAACATAGAAACAGAAATGGAAATAGTAAAAAAAGAAGAACAAATTCCACCAGATGCAGGAGAGAAAACATTAACCAGCATAGAGATAACAAACTTACCAACTAAAACAACATATACAGAAGGAGAAAAATTTAGTACAGCGGGAATGAAAGTAACAGCAAAATATAGTGATGGAACAAGTAAAGAAATAACAAATTATACATTTAGCCCAAATGATACATTAAAAACAACAGATAAAACAATAATAATAACTTATACAGAAGGAAAAGTAACAAAAACAGCAGAACAAGTTATAACAGTAACAAAAAAAGAAACAGGAGATAACAATAACAACAATAATAATAAACCTAATAATACAGTAAATGTTATAACAATTAGAAAAGATAATACAGTAGCAGATAAAGAATATCCAAAAACAGGAGCGGAAAGAATAGTATTACCAATAATACTATTAGCAGTAATTTCTGGAACAGCTTATATAATAAACAAAAAATATAAGAAAATATAACAAAGTAAAAAAACTTACAAGTAAGTAGAACTTGTAAGTTTTTTAGCTTATTATAATAAATAGCCAGTTAATACTTTATTTTGTGGTCAAAAAATTATAAGAACAAATAAAAAATTAAAAATTTCTTATTTGTTCTTTTCTTCAAAAAAAGAAACTTTATTTGCTCCACAAATTGGACAAATCCAATCAGATGGTAATTCTTCAAATTTAACTGATTCTTTGCTTTCGTCATAAACGAATCCACAAATATCACATTTATAGTTCATTAAATCATCCCTTCTAGTTAAATATATAAATATAATAATATATTTAGAACGAAAAGTCAATTAGATATATACAGAAATAAGCTAAATATGGTATAATACTATTGGTATAAAAAATAAATTCCAATTTGTTAGGAGCTTTTATGGAACAAGAATATATTTTAGAAAAATGCAAATCTTTTGAACCAGAACATATTTTTGAATGCGGTCAATGCTTTAGATGGAATAAACAAGAAGATGGAAGCTATGTAGGAATATTTAAACAAAATGTTATAAAAGTAAAAAAAGAAGACAATAAAATAATCTTTACAGGAATATGTAATGGTAATATAAAAGATGAATGTATAGAATATTTTGATTTAAATACTGACTATGAAAAAATAAAAACTAAGTTATCAACTATAGATAATTACTTAAAAACTAGTATAGAGTATGGAACTGGAATTAGAATATTAAATCAAGATTTATGGGAAACCCTTATCTCTTTTATAATATCAGCTAATAATAACATTCCTAGAATAAAAGGAATAATAGAAAGAATATCTAAAAACTATGGGAAAAAGATAGTATGGAATAATAATGAATATTATACATTTCCTACACCAAAAGAATTATCTAATGCTAGTATAAAAGATTTAAGAGAACTTGGACTTGGATTTAGAGATGTAAGAGTATATGAAACAACAAAAATAGTAAATGATAATCCTAATAAATTAAAAGAATTAGGAGAAGAAAAAGATATAAATAAATTAAGAGAAGAATTACTACAATTTCCAGGAGTAGGGCCTAAAGTTGCTGATTGCGTAATGCTGTTTTCAACTTTAAAAAAGTTGGAAGTATTCCCTATAGATGTCTGGGTAAGAAGAGTTATGAATGAATTATATATAAAAAATGAAGATGAAACAAAAATAAACAAAAGAGAAATAGAGAATTTAGCAAGAAAAAAATATGGAAATTTAGCAGGAATAGCACAACAATATTTATTTTACTGGAGAAGGGGAGCTTAGATTAATGAGCTTAAGATTAATTTATGGTAGAGCAGGAACAGGAAAAACTGAATTCTGTTTAAAGGAAATTAAAGATAAGTTGTCTAACAATTTGGTACAAAAAATATATATAATAGTGCCAGAACAGTTTTCATACGCAACAGAAAAAAGGCTTTTAGACACTCTAGAAGTAGGCAGCACAATAAATGCTGAGGTTATCAGTTTCAAAAGATTAGCACATAGAGTAAGCTTAGAAGTTGGAGAAAACACAAGAACACAGCTTACAAAAGTAGGAAAATCTATGCTTGTAAAATACATTACAGATAAAAATAAAGCTAAGCTAAACTTTTTAGGTAAAACAAATGAAATAGATTTAAGCCTAAGAACGATAACAGAATTAAAAAAACATAATGTAAGTGTAGAAAAAATACAAAACCAATCAGAGAATGTAGAGAATCAACTATTAAAACTAAAACTAGAAGACATTGGTACAATATATAGTTCATATGAAGAAACAATTAGAGATAATTATATAGACGAAGAAGATACGCTTACAATTTTAGCAAAACAACTAAAAGACAGCAAAATGTTTAATAATAATTTGGTATATATAGATGAGTTTTCAGGATTTACAGAACAAGAATATTTAATAATAGAAGAAATATTAAAAAAAGCAAAACAAGTTTCAATTAGCATATGTGCAGATGGAGTGGAAGAAAAAAAGCCAGAAAGTGATTTATTTTTTCCTAATAAGCAAGTTATTAGAAAGCTTGTAGAACATGCTGAAAATGCTAATGTAAATATAGAAAAAGCAATAGAGTTAAAAGAATTACATAGATTTAAAAATATGGAATTGCAAGTGTTAGAAAAAAACATATATGCAATAAGAAGTGAAGAGTATAAAGATGAGGTAAGCCATATAAATTTAAAAATTTGCAATAATCCTTATACAGAAATAGAAGAAACAGCTAAAACAATTTTGGATTTAGTAAGAGAAAAAAATTTAAGGTATGAGGAAATAGGAGTAATAACAAAAAATATAGAAGACTATATAAGTGCAATTACAGCAGTATTTCCAAAATACAATATACCAGTATTTATAGATAATAAAAAAGCATTAAGCGATAATATTTTAGTAAAATATGTATTATCAATGTTTGAAGTATACTCAAAAAATTGGTCATCAGATGCAGTATGGAGCTATATAAAAACAGGATTTGCGGGTATTGAAAAACAAGACCTATATAAGCTAGAAAATTATTGTAGAAAATGGGGAATAAGAGGCAACAAATGGTATAAAGAAGATTGGAAATATGATGCCTTAAATAAGGATATAGAAAAATTAAATAATTTAAGAAAAGCAATAGTAAAGCCATTAATAGAATTTAATGAAACCTTAAAAAACAAAAAGACATCAAAAGAAATAACAAAAGCATTATATGAATTTTTGGAAAAAAATGAAATAAGAAACAAATTAGAAGAAAAGCTAAAAAAACTAGAAAGTAATAAAGAAATAAAATATGCTAATGAATATATTTCTAGTTGGAATATATTAATGAATATTTTAGATGAAATAAATTTAGTTTTTGGTGATAAAAGCTTTACATTTGAGGAATATAGAGAAATACTAAAAGCTGGACTAGAAGTTAGTTCATTTGGAGAAATTCCAGAAGTAATAGACCAAGTAACAATAGGAGATATAGAAAGATCCAGAAGTCATAAAATAAATACATTATTTATATTAGGAATAAATGATGGTGTGTTTCCATCTCAAAGCAGTGATGAAGGCTTCTTAAATGATGAAGATAGAGACACTTTAAAAAAGAACGGAATAGAACTTGCAAAAGGAAGTTTAGATAACCTTTATGATGAGCGATATAACATATACAAAGCATTCACAACAGCGGAAAATGATATTTATTTATCATATATTTCAACAGATAAAGAAGGAAAAGCTAAAAGGCCATCTACCATAATTACAAAAATAAAAAAAATATTTCCAAAATTAAAAGAAAAAAGTGAGGTATTGCAAGAAAATTCTAACATAACTACTGTAGCTGCTACTTTTAAAGAACTGCTTTTAAATATAAGAAAATTAAGAAACAATGAAGAAGTAGAATATATTTGGAAAGATGTATACAACTGGTATATAAATAATGAGCAATGGAAGAAAAAATTATCAAATATAATAAAAGGTTTTGATTCAAAAAAGACTGCAGAAAAAATATCAGAAAAAAATATAAAAAGGCTATATGGAGAAAATTTAAAAACAAGTATATCTAGACTAGAACAATATAGAAAATGTCCATTTTCTTTTCACTTAAAATATGGTTTGAAGCTAAAAGAAAAAGAAGAATTAAAAATAAAATCAATAGACACAGGAACATTTATGCATGATATAATTGACACTTTCTTTGAAACTATAGATAATGTAAAAGAAATAACACAAGAAGAAATAGAAAAAACAGTAGAAGAAATAATAAATAGTAAACTAGAATTAAACAAAAATTACATATTTACAAGTAATCCTAAATTTATAGTGCTAACTAATAGATTAAAAAAGGTGGTAATTCAATCAATAAAATACATAGTACTACAAATACAAAACAGTGACTTTGAAATTTTAGGAAATGAGATAGAGTTCAAAAAGAAAATAGACAATGTTGAAATTATAGGAAAAATAGATAGATTAGATGTAGCAAAAGCAGATAAAGCCCAATATATAAGAATAATAGATTATAAATCATCTGATAAAAATATAGACTTAAATGAACTAGTTTTCGGTACACAAATACAATTAATAACATATTTAGATAGTGTGGTATCAGAAAAAGAAAATGCTTTACCAGCAGGAATGCTATACTTTAAAATGATAGACCCTATAATAAAAGCAGATAGAAATAAAAGTGAAGAGCAAATAAAAGAAGAACTAAAAAAGAAATTTAAAATGAATGGAATGATTTTAGCAGATATAAATGTAATAAAGAAAATGGACAAGAACTTAGAAAAAGGAGCATCTAATTTAATACCTGTTTATTTAGATAAAAACGGAAATATAAGCAATTCTTGGTCAAATGTTCTTACAAAAGAAGAATTTACAAAATTGCAAAAAACAGCAGAAAAAATAATAAAAGAAATTGCAAAAGAAATTTTAAGTGGAAATATAGATATAAAACCCGCGTATAATAGAAAAACAAAAATAGATGCATGTAAGTATTGTGAATATAAAACAATTTGTAGGTTTGATCCTAAAGTAAATCATTATGCATTTATAAACAATAAGTCAAAAGAAGAAATATTGGAAACATTAAAAGACTAACTTTATAAATATCATATTAAAAGGAGAAACAAAAAATGGGAATGGTAGGATTTTATGCAGGTTCATTTGATCCGTTTACAAATGGACACTTGCAAATAGTAAAAAAAGCAGCAAAATGCTTTGATAAAGTAATTGTTGGAATAGGATATAACGCAGACAAGTCAGAACGTATAGATAAAAATAAAATGAAAATAGCAATAGAAGAAACAATAAAAGAAGTAGGATTAAATAATGTAGAGGTTGTTCTTTATGAAGGTTTAACAGTGGAAAAAGCAAAAGAAATGAATAGTGATATATTAATAAGAGGATTAAGAAATGGCACAGACTATGAATATGAAGAGAATATATCTGAAATAAATGAAAAATTAGCAGGAATGGATACATGTTATTTTAGAGCAGGAGATTTAGGGTATTTATCTTCGAGTATAGTAATGGAATTGTATAAACACAATAAGAAAATAGATAGATTTGTACCGAAAGCGGTAGCAGAATTATTGAATTGTGATATGTGAAGTGAGAAGAGTAATACTTTTGCTTCATATTATAACATTAATTAAAATAAAAGGAAAAGAATATGATAATAGGAATTACAGGGAATTCTGGGTCACGGAAAGACTTTATTTAGCCAAAAACTATGCGCCAAAACAAATGCAAAGTTAATAAATGCAGATCAGATTGTAAAAGAACTATCAAAATGTGGAGAACAATATTATAGAGATATAGTAAAGCAGTTTGGAGAAGAAATATTATTAGAAAATAAAGAAATAAATAGGCCAAAGCTAGCGCAAATAATTTTTAATGATACCCAAAGAAGAAGAGAATTAAATAAGCTTACAATCATGCATATTGCAAAAAAAATTCAAGAAGAGGCAATAAAAGAAGAGCAGAGTGTAACAATAATAGATGCTCCACTCTTAATAGAAACAAAATTAAATGAAATATGCGATATAGTTGTTTCTGTAGTAGCAAGTGAAGATACAAAAATAAAAAGAATATGCAAAAGAGATAGTATTGATGAGAAAACAGCTAAACAAAGATTGAAAAGCCAACTTGCAGAAGATATATATATAGAAAATTCAAATTATATTTTAACAAATGATAAAGCAAATTTAGAAAAAGAAGTAGAAGAATTTTGGAAAATGTTAAATAACCAAAACTTATTTAACAAAGAAACAGTTATAATAAAAAACGAAAATATAAAATATATGCAGTTTAAGAAACTATTAAAATATAAAAACATTAAACATTGCTTTACTTTAAAGCCAACAGATGTAGGAAGTAACGATACTTATAGAGCAATGAAAAATATAGCAGACAAAAACTATAAAGATATATGTAACTTATTAAAACTAGATAGTAGCAATATAGTAAGACCATACCAAACTCACACTAACAATGTGAAAAAAATAACTAACGAAATAGGCATATTTCCAGAAAAATTGCAAGATGTAGATGGATTAATAACAAGAGAAAATAATAAAATACTTTCTTTAACATTTGCAGATTGTACACCAATTTATTTATATGATAAGCAAAAAAATATAATTGGAAATATTCACTCTGGATGGCAAGGAACAGTTAAAAAAATAGCAAAATACGCAATAATTAAAATGAAAAAAGAATTCAATTCTGATCCAAAAGATATTGTTTGCGTAATAGGACCAACAATTAGAAAATGTCATTTTGAGGTACAAAAAGATGTAAAAGATATATTTTATAATACATTTAAGCATATGAAGAATATAGATAAAATAATAGAGTTTAATAAAAATACAAATAGTTATTTTATAGACACAGTAGAAATAAATAAAGAACTTTTAAAAGAAGAAGGAATATTAGAAGAAAACATAGTAGATAGTGGAATTTGTACATATTGTAATAGCAATATAATACATTCGTACAGAAAAGAAGGAAAAGAAGCGGGAAGAAACACAGCATTAATTTGTATTAAATAGAAAGGAACAAAATATGTATCAAACATGGGAAGAATTAGAAGTAGCATGTAAAAATTGCAATAAATGTAAGCTTTGTACAAATAGGCATAATGTAGTAATAGGAACAGGAAATAGAAACGCAAAAATAATGTTTATAGGAGAAGGACCAGGAGCAGATGAAGATTTGCAAGGGACGCCATTTGTAGGAAAAGCAGGTAAATTAATGGACAGAGCTTTTGAGGGTATAGGAATAAAAAGAGAAAAAGTTTACATAGCTAATATTGTAAAATGTAGACCTCCAAACAATAGAAATCCAGAATATGAGGAAGCAGATGCCTGTAAAGAGTATTTAGAGAGTCAAGTTAACTTAGTAAAACCAGAAATAATTGTATTATTAGGAAGTGTAGCATTAAAAAATATATTAGGAAAAGAATACGGAATAACAGCAAGCAGAGGAAAATGGTTTGAAAAAGATGGAATAAAATATCTACCAACATTTCATCCAGCAGCATTATTAAGAGATGAAACAAAAAAAATAGATTTTTGGAATGATTTAAAAAAATTAAATTATAATTGATGTACGTGATATGATGTGAGAAGTGGGATTCGTAGGGGCAGGCCCTGTGTCTGCCCGAAAAAATATTCTAAATTATATTTGATTAATTAAATGAGATAACACATTTGTATTAGATTAATAATGTTATCTTTAAACAAATAAATAATGTAACAAGATTCAATTTGCGCAATGATTAATATAAATCATTAATATTTTCTCTAGATTTATTTAATCCAAATAACTTTTTGCATTTTGCAATAAAAGTTCTAATAAAAGAAAAGATTGTTTTAGTATTATCAACAAGCATAAGACTTTTATTTATATTTTCAAACAAATTAATTTCCCCATATTGTTCGATATAACCTCTTTTTTCTTGAACTAAGTTCATCATTTTACGATAAAACTCATTATAAAAAGTATAGTCATCAGAATAGCCCATAATATTTTTAAAATTATAAAGTTTTTGATTGAATGCTATTAAATCATCTAAATTTCTTATATTGTTGAATTCATTTTTAAAACATTTTTCAATAATTAAGTTTTGTGTTTTAAAAAATAGTGACATTATTTCTTGTTTGTTTTTATTTATAAGGTTATTCAAAAGTTTTATAGAATTAACTTTATCAGCATATTGCAATTCCAAAATTAAGTAATTCAAATCATTTTCTAATAACAATAACTTGTCTAAGTTTTTAACTACTGTATTATAAGCTTTTTGACCTATTTTTAAAATAAGAGTGTTTTTAAAAATGTCATTACCATTTAATGTACTATGATACAAAGGATATGTTCCAGTAAAATAAGCTAATTCATTAACTAAAGAACATTCCAAAGGATAATAATCTGGACTAATTGTATTAATAGATACACCAAAATATGTTTCAGATGTTTCTTCACTAAAATTTGCTTCAGAAGCCATTAATTGAACAGAAGCTTCATTTAAGCCAAGACCACAATTCGAAAAGGAATCATATAATCCCATTCTAGAAGACTTAGTAGTATTATTTGAACTTTGTATGAAATGTATACACTCATGTACAGCCAATTTGCTCATTTCTTCTATATCAAATATTTCGTTAAAATAAATTGAATTATCTTTATAAAAATACTTAGCACCAGAAGAGTCTTGAGGCATTTTGGAAATGTACATAGAAAGAGATGAAATAGATTCAAATAATTCATTTCGCTTTAAATTGTGCTCAGGAAAAGCAAGACACAATTTACTTGCAACATTAATTGCTATCTTATTAACTTTTTCGGCATCTAGTTTTTCAATAATTTGAATGCCTTCTTTTTTTAAATTTGAATTAAAACTCAAAGTCCTTTTTCTCCTTTTAAATCTTTAGTACACAATTATTATATAATATAAAGGACAAAAAAATATTTCAGAAAGATTAAACTTACATTACATTTTAATTACAAAAAATATGATTTATTATGAAACTTTTAATACTTTAGTTTTATTAAAATTCTTTTTATAAGCTTCATATTTAATTAGTGAGTTATTTAAAAGCTCTTTATAAGCAATAGAATTAGTTCTGTACTTTATATTACAAAAAGCTTGTATAATTGTCGTATTAATTACCTCTCTATTAAATCTAACTATATCTGGATCTACAAAAATTTTGTTTTTCACACATTTAAAATAGTTATTGTTTAGTCGTTGTATTTTATAGTCATCTGGGGCAAATTTTAGTATATGCCTTGCAACTTCCATAGCATATTCAATTTCTGTTTCAGCAACTTTGTCATACAATTTTTTAATAGCTAAGTTTATAACATCAATGTCCTTATTATTTTTATACTTTTTTGGAAGATATAAATTTATTTCATATTCATCTTTATTTAATTCAACTTTAGAAGTATTAATATATTTAACGTTTAGCTTTAAAACTTTGCCCAAAACACTAACAGTTAAATAAGAAGTAGTTCTAGATTCATTTTTGAATTTTAAGATGCCCATAAAAATCCCCCCTAAGAATAATAAACACATGTTTACCAAACATGTGTTTATTATAAATTTTAGAACAAAAAAAGTCAATAGGTTTTAATACAAATGTTGAAAAAAATAATTAATGCTGATAGAATATAGAAAAGTAGTCAGATAAATTAGAATTTGTTCAGTTCCGGGTGAATTCCAATTTATAAACAGGAGGTAAGTTCGAAAATGGAAAAATGCCTATTATTAGGAAATGGTGGAAGAGAAGCCGTGTTAGCAGAATATATTAGTAAAGGGTATAAGCTATATGTAGTATGTCCATATGAAAATCCAAGTATTGTAGAAATGGTAGAAAAATCAGGTGGTAAGTATATTGTAGCAGATCCTTTTAACAAAGATATAGTTTCAGATTTTATAAAAGAAAATAATATTGAAATATGTTTAATAAGTAGTGACAATTTATTACAAGATGGATTAATAGATGTTGCAAGAAAATTAGGGTTAAAAACATTTGGACCAACATCAAAAGGAGCAAAAATAGAATGGAGCAAAACTTATGCACTAGATATAGTAGAAAAATTGGCTCCAGAAATGATAATAAAAAATTATAATGTAACAAGTGTAGAAAAACTAAAGGATATAGTAGATTTATATAATGATGATAGTTTTGTTATAAAACCAGAGGGACTTACAGGGGGAAAAGGTGTAAAGGTTGGAGGAATACACTTTAAAGGAAAAGACGAAGGATTTAAATATGCAAAAAGTTGTTTGGAAATAAGTGGAAATGTAATTATTCAAGACAAAATAGAAGGAAGAGAATTTACTGTAATGGCATTAACAGATGGAGAAAATATTGTAGTTACTCCAACAACATTTGACTATCCATATAGATTTAATGAAGATAAGGGACCAGGAACAGGTGGAATGGGATGCTTAAGTTTTGAAAATGGAATTCTACCATTCTTGGAACAAAAAGATATTGAAGAATGCAGTAAATTAATAAAAGAAACATTGAAATATATAAATAGAGATAATTTAGAATTTAATGGGGTTATATATGGCGGATTTTTTAAAACAAAAAATGGAATTAAGTTTATAGAGTTCAATTCCAGATTTGGAGATCCAGAAGCATTAAATGTTCTAAATTCTCTAGAAACTCCTTTTACAGATGTAATGAAAAATATATTTAATAAAACATTAAGTATAGAGAATTGTAAGTTCAAAAATGAATGTACATTTACAGTATATGTAGTTACAAAAGAATATGCAGTAGAAAGTAGAAAAGAACCTTTGATATTTACAATAAATAGAGATGCAATAGAAAATCAAGGAGTAAAAATATATTTTGCAAACACTAAGCATTTAGAAGGTAATAAATATTCATCAGTAAGTAATTCTAGATTATTTGGTTTAACAACATCAGCGAAGAGTTTACAAGAAGCAAAAGAAAAAGTATATAATGCAATAAAAGGGAACATAGATGAGAAACTAGATTACAGAACAGATATAGGAAATATATATGAGCATTAAAAAGAGGCTTTAATAGCCTCTTTGTTAATCCCAATCTGTTTTTTGTTTTGTTTGAATATTATCAGAAATTGCTCTAGAACTTGACAATACATAATCATCTACATGTTCATCTATTTTATTTACTACTTCAGCTTGTTTTGCTTTATAATTTATTGCAGAAAAAAACAATGGAGAAATAGCAACAATTTGTTCTTGATGTAAAGGTTCTGAATCAAAATTCTCAGAAAAATTTGACTTTTCCTCATCTTTTGCTACTGATTTCTTGAAAGAATTATTAGGAGAAGTATCAAGGATAGAATTTTTTTCAACAGGCTTTTTAGGTAGAGTAGATAATTCTTCCTCACAAGATTTTCCCTCAGGATTTAAATTTGATGTAGGAATTTTAGGTAGTATAGTTAAAGTCTCTTTATTATCAGTAGGGGCTTCAACTACTTCCTTTTTTAATTCTTTTTCCTGAATAATAGATTCTTCTTCAACTGTATCTTCTTTTTCAACTGCATTTTCTTTGTCAATTTTTTTTAAGGTTGCAGATTTTTCTATAGTTATTTCATTTCCTGCTATTGGTAGCTCAGTAGGAGGGACTTTACTAGTTGTTTCGTTATCAACTATTTTTTCAATTTCTACTTTAATATTGTCAAATGGCTCAGAAGTAATAGGAGTATTACAAGACGCAATTTCTGATTCAGCAGATAAATCTTCTTGTGATTTTTCTTCAGGACTGGTATCTTCTTCTTGTTTTTCTTTGACTATACTACTAGGAATTTCTTTAATATTAGTACCTGAAATATTTTGCTTCTTTAGTTCTGGCAAATCTAGTTCTTGTGCTGCAGCAGATTTAGACAATTTTATCTCTATGCCATCTTTTAAATTTTCTTGATCAAATTCATTTAATGAAGAAGTTGCATGGCTAGATTCTTCAGATTTTGCATAAATTGTGTTTATACAAGAATTGAAAAAATTGTTTGAAATTGCTTTTCCAGGAGGCAATAATAGATTAAAATAGCTAATTATTGCATATTTTTTTATATCATCCATTTCATTAAACTCTTTATATGAAAGAGATTTATTACCTACATTTAAATCAGGCACTTTTAACTTATTTAAATAAGTTGGAGAATAATCTAAATAAGTAGCGCTTAATATAAGTTCCTTATATTTATCATTAAATTTAATAGAGTTATTTTTATACACCCATTTAAACATTTCATTTACATTGTTAGGTTTCTTAGAAATAGCCAAAACGCTAGCATATGCAGCCGCTTGTTTATCCAAATCAGAATATTTCTTGTTTAGAGGGCTTTGCACAGGAGTTTTAGGCAATTCAGTGATCTCAGCAGAGGTTGAATCATTATTTCCTTTAGAAACTTCATCTTCTCTAGAAATAGAATGCAAATATTCATCTGATGTATATCTTTTTATTTCAGATTTGTGTTTTATAAAATCATCTAGTTCAAATTTATTATGTATAGAGTATTTCTTTTCCCATTCTTCACGAGATTTAGAAAATTCTTCAAAAGTACTAGTACGTTTAGTAATAGCAACAAGGTCAGAAAAAGCTTCTTCCTGATTAAAGGCATTTTCTTCTAGGTTTCTTGTACTTGTATATGAATCTATTTTCTTTTGATACATTTTCAAAAATGAAGATTTTGGGTATTGCTTTTCCCACTCTTTAACTTTGGATTTTAGAGTATTAAGGTCATTAGTTTCTTTTATAATTCTATACAACTTTACTAATGCTTTACTTTGATTTTCTATTTTTTTATTTTCTTTAAACTTAATTTGAGAATAAATATATTGAGTAACTGAAGAATAATATTCATTAAGTAAATATTCAATTTTCTTTTTAAATTCGGGACTAGCTAAACCATCTAATAGCTTTTTGTACTTATTCTTCCAAGAGGTAATTCTATAATCTAAAAGCTCAATGTCTTGAAGCTGCATAGCTTCTGCAATGATTTGGCAAAGTTCGAAATATGCTTCATCTTCTAACTTTTTTAATTCTTCTTTTTCTGCCTTTGTATTACTCATACAACGTCCTCCTAAAATTTATTCCAACAATAATTATAACAAGATTTGTAGGAAAAGTAAAGAAAAGATAGATTGGAATTTGTGCAAGTAAATTATTTAGAAAAAATAAAATATTAAAAATGGAAAAAACGTTGCGAATGGATTGAGCTTGAGGTAGAAATTGTTCTTCTATATGAGTAGGGA
>CAKPJR010000005.1 GCA_934162925.1 uncultured Clostridia bacterium
AATAAATGTTTTTGGGACTATTCCAAGTATTCTACCTTTTTGAATTACAACTGCTGTATTAAATAATTGATTTTCTGATTTTATTGGCATGCCAATTATACAAACAATATCTAGATTCTTTGTATACTCTAAGATTTTATTTAGTGATTTTTCTGATTTTTCTAGCAAGATATCTTGTTCAAATAAATCTTGACAGGTATATCCTGTAATACATAATTCTGGAAATACTACTATTTGAACTTTATTATTACTTGCAACCTCTATTTGCTTTATTATTTCATTACAATTAATTTCTGCGTCTGCCACTTTAAGCTTTGGAACTACAGCCCCTACTCTTACAAATCCTTGTTCTTTTAACATATTAGTTTCCTTTCATTTTTATATTATACTAATATATTCTTTTACTATTTCCTTAAATTTAATTTTTACCTTTTCAGCTGTTTGTTTTACATCATCATAAGATAATTTTTCATCTAATACTCCAGCTGCCATATTTGTTATGCAAGATACTCCTACACATTTTATTCCACAATGATGAGCTATTATAGCTTCTGGAACAGTAGACATTCCAACTGCATCTGCTCCTAAAGTTCTTAACGCTCTTATTTCTGCTGGTGTTTCAAATGTAGGTCCTTTCATATATGCGTAAACACCTTCTTGTGCTCTACCCGTATGTTTATTTATTACCTCTTTAAGTTTTTTACTTAAATCCTTATCAAAAGTTTCACTCATATCTGGAAATCTATCTCCAAATTCTTCTAAGTTTTTTCCTCTTAATACTGATTCTGCAAAAAAACTTAAATAATCATTTATTACCATAAAATCACCAGCAACATATCCTTTATTAACTCCTCCTGCAGCATTAGTTATTACAAGTTTTTCTACTCCTAGTAGTTTAAAAACTCTTTCTGGAAAAGTAGTCTCTTTTAAATCATATCCCTCATAATAATGAAATCTTCCATTCATTGCTATTATTTCTTTTCCATTAATTTTTCCAATTATTAGTTCTCCTGCATGCCCTTCTACTGTAGATATCGGAAAATTTGGTATTTCATTATATTTTATTACTATTTTTTCTTCAAATTCATCTTTTAATACTCCTAGTCCAGATCCCAATATAATTGCTATTTTTGGACTTAGGCTTCCTATTTTTTTCTTTATATAATCTGCACTTTCTTGGTATTTTTCATAACTAAACATATTATTTTCCTTTCTTATCTTTCATCTAATTCAATGTCTTCTGTTTCATAGCTGTCTTTTTCTTCGTTATAATGATATATTGTTTCTTTATTATTTGTTTTTACTACAAACTCATCATTTTCATTAATGTATACATATTTATTGTTTCCATTTGGATATGGTATTAATATACTTGTAATTGGTTCATCTGTTGTTTTTATATTATCTGACAGTTCTTTTACTGCCCTTTCTCGTTCTTCTTTTTCTAAATTTTTATCTATTAATTCAGCTCTTTCATTTAACAATTTACCTCCTAATGGATGAAAAACTAATGGTAATGCATTTCCTCTATACATCAGATTTATTACAAGGTCTGATGGTTTTTCGCTTTTAGAAAAATTAGCATAAGTTTTTAATTCTTGTATTTGTTCATTACTTAGTTTTACATATTCATTTGGCTTTGTTGAAAATACATATGCTTTGTCCTTAAGAGTCACCATACAAAATCTATTTTTGTCTTTATTATCTGGATTTTCAAAATCCAATACATCTTTTATTATGCTATTGGGGGGAATATCTCTGTTTTTTGCAAAGCAATCATATCTAGTTATTTTACTGTATTCTTCTTCTGTTAATACTTCTTTTAATAAAAGTCTACTATAATACATAACAAAATCCGCATGACCATTTATATTGTCCCTATGATTAAAATAGTTAAAAATCCAATCCATTTTAGCTTCTAGTTCTTCATCACTTGTCATATTTCTATATTTTTCATATATTTCAGTTTTTCTTTGTTCTTGTTGCTTTTGTGTTGCTTTTTCGTTTTCTAATGTTAGTTTTGAATTTACCCATTCATTTTCAGCCATAATTTCTTTAAAATTCAAAAATTCACTTTTAATTTGTTCAATCACAGTATTCATATACATATTTTGTTGTTTATATCCTAAATTAGTATCTATCTTATCTAATGTTTTTTCATCTAAAAAACTAATATTTTCAAGACTCTTTCCATCTGTTGTAAGCCCTTTTTCAAATTTTTTGTACCTATCTTCATAATATTTTTTAGAAGCAAAATTTGGAGTTTTCATGCCTGTTTGAATATTTTCCATATCCTCTAAATAATTTACAATATATTGCTTTCCACTCTTAGTTGTTATTAATACATCTGTATGCCTAAACATATCTGTATCACAAGATACTGTTTGAGCATCGATTCCATTTTCTTGCAAGATCTCAACCACCATTTCGCAAAGCGGCTTACATACAGTTGCTATACTACCATTTTTATCTCTTAAGACCTTTTCAATTGCTTTTTTATTTGTTGAATTTCTATATGCACTTGCTTTTCCTTTAAGATTTCCTCCTGCATAGAAAAATTCCATGTTTCTTCTTAATATTGGCAACATTAAAATCTCTAGTTTTCTGGCTTTTGCAATTTCTATTTCTTCTTTAGTTAAATTTCCTTTTTCTTTTTCATTTAAATCTAATTTAATCATGTCTGCTCCTTTGGATTGTATTTTATCATAAATCTTTTTCCACTTCAATAATTTATTGAAAATGTAACTAGATAATGTTATAATGCTTTTAAATTCAATTTTAAAAAGGTGGTTTTATTATGAAAACAGCATTTATTTTACATGGTTTTAATGGAGATACAACATACACTTTTGGTCCTGCTCTAAAAGATTTTTTGGAATCAAAGGGTTATTCTGTAATTATGCCAAATTTTCCTATTCGTTCTGAAGCCTCTTTTAGGAAATGGTCTGAAATATTAGATAAATATAGAAATAAATTCAACAAAGAAACAATTGTTGTAGCTCACTCTATTGGCAACCCATTCTTTTTAAAATACCTTTATAACAACAACTTAAGCTCTAAGTTATACGTTAGTGTAGCTGGTTTTTGTGATTTATTTACAGTTGAAGGTAGAAATGACTTAAATTCTGCATTTATTGATTTTGCTGTCAAGGATAATGAAATAAATTACTTAAAGAACTGTATTCCATATAGATTTTCTTTATATAGTGATAATGACCATGTCATCCCATTTAACATATTAGAAAATTTTATTTCAAAAATAGATAGTACTCCAGTTTTTATAAAAGGTGTTGGCCATATGGGTAATAGGGATAACATATCTAGATTACCTCAAATTGAAGAAATTATAAATAAAATATGTTAAAGCAAAATTAAAGGCACTCTGTGTGCCTTTAATTTTATACTAGGAAATTTCTCATTTTCTAGTATAGAAAATATGCTATAATCGCTATTGCCTTTGAGATTTCCTCATTACATTCGGAAACTCAAATTGGCGAGAGCTAAGGGCGACTTAAGTCGCTTTGTTCTATAATATTATACAGATTAATCCTCCACTTCCTTCATTTATTATTCTTTCCAATGTCTCTTGTAGTTTTTCTTGTGCATCTTCTGGCATTCTATAAAGTTTATTTTGTAAGCCTTCATTTACTAATTCATGCAAGTTTTTGCCAAATATATTTGACTCCCATATTTTTATTGGATCATTCTCAAATTCTGACAATAAATAATTTACTAATTCTTCTGATTGTTTTTCACTTCCAACTATTGGTGATACTTCTGTTTCGATGTCTGCTCTAATCATATGTATTGATGGTGCTTTTGCCCTTAGCCTTACTCCAAAACGAGATCCTTGTTTTACCATTTCTGGTTCATCTAGTATTAGTTCCTCCATAGTTGGTGTTACGATTCCATATCCTTTTTGTTTTACTTCTTCAAGTGCAATTGCCACTTTATCATACTCTTTTTTTACTTTAGATAAATTAGAAATTGTAGAAAATAAGTCAGCTTCATTTTGAACTTCTACTCCTGTTATTTCTGTTAACACTTGATAAAATAGATTACTTTGTAATTGTATATCTAAAGTTACAGAACCATTGCCCAAATTTATTTCTTTTATTATTGTTTGTTCTACTATTTCTGCACTGTTTATTCTTTCTATTCCTGAATTTACACTTTTAACCACACTTATACTCTTAAATGCTTCTTTTATGTTTGTGTATAGCTCTTGCTTTAATTTATGGTCATCATTTAACCCATCAATCCAACCTGGAAAATTTAAATTTATTCTTTCTACTGGGAATTCATATAGTATTTTTCCAAATATGTCATTAACATCTTCCATGTTTAAATTTGTACAATCTGTCGGAATTACTGATACTTCATATTTTTCTTCAAGTGTCTTTGCTAACTCTTTGCAATAGTCTGAGTATGGATTATTTGTGTTTAACACTATAACAAAAGGTTTATTTAATTCTTTTAGTTCTCTAACAACTCTTTCTTCTGCCTCTATATAATCTTCTCTCGGAATTTCTGTTATACTCCCATCTGTTGTAACAAGTATTCCTATTGTAGAATGTTCTGTAATAACTTTTTTAGTTCCAACTTCCGCTGCAACCTCAAATGGTATTTCTTCCTCTGACCAAGGTGTTTTTACCATTCTTGGAACATCATTTTCCATATATCCGAAGTGCATTATTAACCAAATATCCAACACAATCTACTAATCGTGTTTTTAATTTTAGATTTTCTCCTATTGTAATTTCTACTGCCTCATTAGGTACAAATTTTGGTTCTGTAGTCATTATAGTTCTTCCCGCTGCACTTTGTGGCAATTCATCTCTTGCTCGTTCTCTTTTATGAGTATTTTGTATGTTTGGTAAAACCAATAAATCCATAAAATTTTTTATAAATGTGGATTTTCCAGTTCTAACAGGTCCGAACTACTCCAACATATATATCTCCATCTGTACGATTAGCTATGTCTTCATATATTCCCAAATTTTCCATACTAATATTCCCTCCTAAATAAAAATGTTTGTACAATTAAACTTTAATAAATGTATATTAGGAAAGTTCAATTAATATTACAATTTTTGTTTATTTTTTAAAATAATCGCTTTTCAAATTTGAAAAGCGATTATACACCCAAGTATTTCTGAATTTTTCTTAATAATTGCATCCATTAATATCTGCAGTTATAATTTCATATTCTTCTTCGTCAAACTTATCCTCATTTTCATCTTCGTTCTCAGTATCATCGTCTTCGTCAAAGCTTCCTTTGATTGCTTCCTTTTTATCGAAAATTTCATAGTATAAGAATATATCATGTGCATTAATATCTTTAATATCCTTCGTTGTTATTAAGCAAGCAATAGCTTTTGCTACTTTCATTTTAGAATTTATTAAAGAATATTGCAAATCTATAAAGTTTTGAAAAATCTCACATTCTGATACATTTTTATTTTGCATAAAATATATGCAGAGCACGATTTCCATTGGATTTTCAATGTTTTTACTTTTTTCAGCTTCTCCAGAACTAAAAAAAACATATTCTCCGTTAACTCTATTTTTTGCCCATTTTTTTGCCCACGCTTTTAATTCTTTTATAAATTTCCGATTCTTACTCCTGAATTTTCTTATTTCTTGTTTCAGCTCTCTTTTAGAAGATGCTAAGGATAATGTCTTTGACAGCCCACTTTCTTTTAACCTTTCAACATATTCCAAAAATTCTTTTTCCATCAAGTCATGCCTCTCTTTTAGTATATTTTTAGATTTTAATTAGTCAATTTTGCTTGGGTGTGCCATGACTAATTGTAAAAAGTAATTATATTACTGTTTTACATAATAGTCAATCATTTTTTCTTTTTTGTTATATTGGCCAGTTTTTTTGCTTGTTCTTTTTGTTTTTCTATTGGTAACCATTTATACTCAGAGCACACAAATTCTCCATATTTTGTGGTGTTTTTTCTTTTATCATCACTGTTATTTTTTTGCAAATCAATCACCTCTTGTCTAGTATTGACTTAACTTTTTATAATTATGCAAATTGTAATTTGCGTGAGGGGGAATTCTAGGGACTGTCCTGAATTCACCCGAATAAATTACAATTTATTTTTCTTATACAATAAAAAAATTACGTCCTTCACAAGACGCAATTTATATTATTTATAATTTTCTAAATACTCCTCCAACAATACCAAGTATTTTACAGTCTGGTACTATTATTGGATCCATTGTGCTATTTTCTGGTTGTAATCTTATATGATCTTTTTCCTTATAAAATGTTTTAACTGTTGCTTCATCTTCAATTAAAGCAACAACTATTTGTCCATTTCTAGCATCATTTTGTCTTTTCACTAATATGTAATCACCATCTAAGATTCCAGCTTCTATCATACTTTCTCCACGGACCGTAAGCATAAAACTTTCGCTATTTCCAACAAAGTCAATTGGAATTGGAAAAGTATCTGTTACGTTTTCTACAGCAAGTATTGGAGCCCCTGCTGTTATCTTTCCTATAACTGGAACATCAACTAATTCTCTTCCATTATATATTGGTTTTGGAGAGGATTTCTCATTGTCTGCAAGTCCTCCTTTAAGCACTTTTAGTGTTCTTCCTTTTTGATCTTCTTTTTTTATATAACCTTTTTTAGATAATTTTGCTAAGTATCCATGTACTGTTGCAGTAGAGCTTAATCCTACTGCCTTTCCTATTTCTCTAACTGATGGTGGATATCCTTTATCTTTTATTTGTTTTTCTATAAATTTTAGTATAGCTCTTTCTCTTTTATTTAAATCTGTCATTTCTTCTTTACTCACTATTAATCACTCCCAAAAATCTACTACATGGAAAAATTAATTTTCAACTTTCCGTATCTAATAAGAAAAAGTCTCTTTACCATTCAAAAGTAAAGTAACTTTTCTTATTTTCCATTATATTATCATACAAACAAACAATTGTCAAACAAATTTTTGGATTTTTTAGTCGTACCATTCCATTTCCCAATCCATAAATTTTACTGTATCTCCTTCTTTTATTCCCATTTGCCTTAACTTATCTTCTACACCTAGGAATCTAATACTTTTTTGGAAATAATATAAAGATTCATTATCTTCTAAATTTGCTCTTCTTAATATTTTTTCTACTGAAGGGCCTTCTACAACATATACACCATTTTCTATTCTTACGCTAAATCCTTCTTCTTCTTTCTTTAATGTATATACTTTCTTTTCTTCAATTTCTTCTACTTCTTCTTTTGGTAAGTCTTTTAATACCTTCGATACATGTGTAAATAGCTCTTTTAATCCTTCTCCTGTTGCTGCTGATATTTTAAATATTTCTATATTTTTTTCTTTTGCTAATTTTTTTAAATGCTCATATAAGCTTTCGTCTTGCATTGCATCTATTTTATTAGCAACTATTATTTGCTTTCTTGTACTTAATTTTTCACTATATTTCTTTAGTTCTTTGTTTATTGTATTAAAATCTTGTACTGGATTTCTTCCTTCTGAACCTGAAACATCAATAACATGTAATAACAGTCTTGTTCTTTCTATATGTCTTAAAAATCTTAAGCCTAATCCTGTTCCTTCGCTTGCTCCCTCTATAATTCCTGGTATATCTGCAAGCACAAAGCTATCTCCAAATTCAGTCTTTACAACTCCTAAATTTGGCTCTAGTGTTGTAAAATGATAATCTGCAATCTTAGGTCTTGCTGATGTTACCATTGAAAGTATTGTAGATTTTCCAACACTTGGAAAACCTATAAGTCCAACATCTGCTAAGAGTTTCAATTCCAATATTACTTCTTTTTCTATTCCTTTTTCTCCATCTTGGGCAAACCTTGGTGCTTGTCTTGTGGAAGTTGCAAAATGAGAGTTTCCCTTTCCTCCTCTTCCTCCTGGAAGTATTAACTCGCATTGTTTTTCTTTAGATAAATCTGCAATTAATTCTCCTGTTTCTGCATCTTTTACAACTGTTCCGATTGGTACTTTAATATATAAATCTTCTCCAGATTTTCCGAAGCATCTATTTCCACTTCCATTTTGGCCATTTTCTGCTTTATATTTTTTATTATATCTAAAATTTATTAATGTATTGGAATCTGGGTCAACAACAAAATATATATCTCCACCTTTTCCACCATCTCCACCATCTGGTCCTCCTGCTGCTACATATTTTTCACGTCTAAATGTAACTGCTCCGTTTCCTCCGGTTTCCTGATTTAATTATTATTTTTGTATAGTCTATAAACATTATTCTTCTCCCTGAATTTATTTTTTATTATTATATATCATTTATTAGGCTCTTATAAAATTCCAATTCTGCTTTTTACATCTTCTAATGTTTTTGATGCTAGTTTCCTTGCATTTTCTGCACCCTGTGTATATACTTTTTCTAGATATTCTTTATTATTTAAAATCTCCTTATATTTGTCTTGAATTGGTTTTAATTTTTCTATAACTGAGTTTGCAACTGCTGTTTTAAAGTCTCCATATCCTTTTCCTTCAAATTCTGTTTCTATTTCTTCCATTGTTTTATTTGTAATTGCTGAATATATTTGCATTAAGTTGCTTACACCTGGTTTGGCTTCAGGATCAAATCTAACTTTGTTCTCAGAATCTGTTACAGCCTTTTTAAATTTTTTAAGTATTACTTCTGGCTCATCTTCCAAAAATATTACATCATTTAAATTTTTAGCGCTTTTACTCATTTTGCTTTCTGGGTCTTGAAGTCCCATAATTCTTGCACTTGATTTTCTTACATATGCATCTGGTATTACAAAAGTTTTGCCATATAATTTATTAAACCTTTCTGCAATATCTCTTGTTATTTCTAAATGTTGCCTTTGGTCTTCTCCCACTGGAACCAAATCTGCTTGGTAAAGCAATATATCTGCTGCCATTAATGCTGGATATGTAAATAAACCTGCGTTTATGTTGTCTGCATGTTTTGCTGATTTATCTTTAAATTGAGTCATTCTTGATAATTCTCCCATATATGTATAGCAATCTAATATCCATCCTAATTCTGCATGTTCTTTTACTTGCGATTGTATAAATATTGTGTTTTTTTCTGGATCTAGTCCTGCTGCAATATAAATAGCAAGTATTCTTAAAGTATTATTTTTTAATTCTTCTGGATCATTCCTAACTGTAAGAGAGTGAAGATTTGCAATCATATAATAACAGTCATATTCTTCTTGCATTTTTACCCAATTATCTATTGCTCCTAGATAATTACCTAATGTTAATCTTCCTGTTGCTTGTATTCCACTTAATATTATTTTTTTACTCATATACATCACTCCTAGATTTATTAATTGATTTATACATTATATACTACTTTTCACATTATTACAATAAAACCAAATTGAAAAATTATTTGCATTTACAATGTTTTCCTGTCAAACAAAAAACTCTCCAAATGTATTGAAGAGTTTTTAAAATTAATTATTTTCTACTGGGTAAACACTTACTTGTTTTTTGTCTTTACCTTTTCTTTCGAACTTAACTGTTCCATCTACTACTGCAAATAAAGTATCATCAGAACCTTTTTTTACATTAACTCCTGGATGCATTTTTGTTCCTCTTTGTCTTACTAATATATTTCCAGCAAGAACGAATTGTCCGTCTGCTCTTTTTACTCCTAAACGTTTTGACTCACTGTCTCTACCGTTTTTAACACTACCTTGCCCTTTTTTATGTGCCATTTATAATTCACTCCCTTCACGTTTACTACAATCTATTGTTTTTTAGTTACTACTCTTTTACTTCTTCTTTTTTTGTAGCAGTTTTCTTTGTTGTTGTAGCTTTAGTTGTTGTTTTTTTTGCTGCTGGTTTCTCAGCTGTTTCTGATTTTTCAGCTTTAGCTGCTGCAGTTTTTATTGATGTTATTTCTACTTTTGTATAAGGTTGTCTATGTCCTTGTTTCTTTCTTTCATTCTTTTTAGCTTTCATTTTGAAAACGATAATTTTTTTACCTTTTCCATGAGCTACTACTTTACCTTCTACTTTAACACCTTTTACGTAAGGGTTACCAACTTGTACTTTTCCATCATCAGATACTAATATTACTTTATCAAAAGTAACTTTTTTTCCTTCTTCTGCATCTAATTTTTCAAAAAATACTACGTCTTTTTCTTCTACTTTGTATTGCTTTCCACAAGCTTCAATTAATGCGTACATTCTTTATACGACCTCCATTATTAATACTCGCTAAGATTAAACCTAGGTAGCTTTCGCCTTTATAACCTAGCTTATGCGGCTTACAGATAAATATTTTACCATAATACAAGCTCTTTTGTCAATCATTTATTTTAATTTCATTGAAAGAAGTTTTGATATTCCGTTTTCTTCCATTGTTATTCCATATACAGTGTCTGCTGCTTCCATTGTTCCTTTTCTGTGTGTTATTACTAAGAATTGTGTTTCTTTTGTGAATTTTTTTAAGTAATCTGCAAATCTATAAACATTAACATCATCTAAAGCAGCTTCTATTTCATCTAGTACGCAGAATGGAGCTGGGTTAATCTTTAATATTGCAAATAATAATGCTATTGCTGTAAATGCTTTTTCTCCTCCTGATAAAAGAGTCATGCTTTGAAGTTTCTTTCCTGGTGGTTGTACTTCTATGTCTATTCCGCATTCTAATATATTATTTTCGTCAGCAAGTTTTAATTCTGCTTTTCCTCCTCCAAAAAGTTCACTAAATACTTCTCCAAAATTTCTATTTATAATTTTAAACTGTGTTTCAAATTGCTCTTTCATTATTTTTGTCATATCTTGTATTACTTTTCTTAGTTTATTACTAGAATCTTCTAAATCTAGTCTTTGTTCACACATAAAGTCATATCTTTCTTTTGTCTGTTTATACTCTTCTATAGAGTCTATATTAATGCTTCCTAAAGATTTTATCTCATCTCTTAAATGTTTTACTTTTTTAGTGGTTTCACTTACATTTTCAGGCTTCTTATATTCTCCTTCAATGTTATTTGGTGTTATTTCATAGTCTTCCCACATTTTATTTATAATCTGTTCTAATTCGTATTCTATTTTAGATTTTTTAACTTCTTGTTTTGTTATTTGTGCTTTTAAATCTTCAATTACTTTAAATTGATTCGCAATTTCTTCCTCTGTTTTATTTAACTCTTCATTTTTAGCAATTCTCTCGTTCTTTAGTTCTTCTACTCTTCCTCCGCTATCTTTAACTTCTTGTTTCATTTGCTCTATTTGTTCATTTAAAGATAATATTTGTTCTTCTAAAGTTTTATTATCTTCTGTTATTTTTTCTCTTAATGCCTTTTTATTCTCTATACTTGTTTTGTTATTTTCTATATCTTGATCAATTCTTTGTAGCATTTCATCAATAGATGTAGTGCTCTCATCAAATGAACTAACAGATATTTTTAAATTAGTAATATCAAAATTTAAGTCATCTATATATTTTTGATTATCTTTGTTTTTGTCTGCATATGTTTTTATTTCAGTATTTAAATCTTCTATTTCCTTTACTAGCTCTTCTATTTCTTGTTCAAGATTTTGTTTTTCATTTACGCTTTCTTTCTTTTTTTCATCTATTTCTTTTAGTTCTTCTCTAAGAGTATTAAGTCTCTTTTCTAATCTTTCTATATTTTCTTCTATTGATACAACCTTTTGTTTCTCTGTAGCATATACTATTTCTGTATCCTGCATAGCATGCTCTAATCCCATTACTTCTTCTACAACATCTTCTTCGGATTTTTCGTATTCTGACTTTTCGTTTTCTAAATCCTCTATTTTCTTATTTAAAATTTTTATTTCTTTTTCTAGTTCTTGTATTTGTGATGTTCTACCAATTATGTTATTAGTTTTTACTGTTGTTGATCCTCCTGTTATTGCTCCGCTTGGGTTTACTACATCTCCCTTTAAAGTAACTATTCTAAAACCATAACTGTTCTGTCTTGCAAGAATTATTGCAGTTTCCATATTGTCTACTATTACTGTTCTTCCTAGTAAATTTAAAATTATTCCTTCATACTTTTTATTTACTTTTACTAAGTCTGCTGCAATTCCTATTACACCACTCAAATTGTTTTTTATTAGTCTATCTATTTTTTTACCTTTTACAGAAGCTATTGGTAAGAATGAGGCTCTTCCCAAGTTGTTTTTTCTTAAATGCTCTATCAATTTTTTTGCATCTTCTTCTGTGTCTGTCACTATATTTTGAAGCGTTTGTCCCAAAGTCATTTCTATTGCTGTTTCATATTCTTTTGGAACAGTTAATATATTTGCCAAAACTCCATGCATGCCTTTTTTTAAGTTTGAATCCTTATCGCAATCTAATAACAAAGATTTTACACTTCTTATATAACCTTCTTTTTCTCTTTCCATATCACTTAGAAACTTTAGCTTTGATTCTTTAACTCTTAAATCTGTAGATAATGCATTTATTTTATCTTGATATTGTTTTAGTTTTTCAATGCTTGTTTGTCTTTTATTGTTGATTTCTTCTAGCTTTTTACTTGTTTCATTTCTTTTTGCTTCTATTTCATAAAAGCTTTTTGATATCTCATTTTTTTCTAGTCTTTTTTGATCTAATTCTGATATTGTATTTGATATTTCTTTTTTTACTACTTTTTCTCTTTTTTCTAAATTTTCATAATTTACTTCTTGGGTGTTTATTAATGTAGCTTTTTCATATTTTAAATCGGTATTTTCTTCTGCCCTTTTCTTTTTTTCTTCTATTACTTTTTCTTCTGTCGATAATTTAGAAGTTAATTTTTCTAGTTCTAACTCTTTTTCTTCTAGTTCTTTTGAAAATTTTTCTCTATTTGAAAATAAATTATTTTTCTTATCTAATCTTTGTTTTTTTTCATCTTCTAGTTCTGTTATTCTTAATGTTATTTCTTCTATTTCTTCTAAATATCTTTCATAATTTTCTTTGTTGTTTGATATTCTCTCATTTGCAATACTAATATCTGAATTTATTTTTTCTTGCTTTTTGCTCATTTCAAATCCTAAATTTTGTGTTTCTTCTATTTTTAATGTAATCTCATCTATAGCCTTTTTTAATTTTTCTTTTGAATTTTGACTATCTTGCATTCTAGCTTCTTCATTAGCATTTTGACTCACAAAGATATCTATATCCTTTGTAATTTCAGCTATTTTTTCTTTATAATTATCTATGTTAAATAGAAATAGACCTATTTCTATTCCTTTTAATTCTTCTCTCAAATCTAAAAACTTCTTTGCCTTTTCAGATTGTTTCTTTAATGGTTCAATATTTACTTCTATTTCTGATAAAATATCATTTATTCTTAAAAGATTTACTTTAGTTTGTTCTAATTTTTTTTCAGAATCATTTTTTCTTGTTCTATATTTTACAATTCCAGCAGCTTCTTCAAATATTGCACGTCTATCTTCTGATTTATTACTTAGTATTTCATCTATTTTACCTTGTCCTATTATTGAATATCCATCTTTTCCAATTCCTGTGTCCATAAATAGTTCTAGTACATCTTTCAATCTGCAAGGAGTTTTATTTATATAGTATCCAGACTCTCCACTTCTATATATTCTTCTTGTAACTGTAACCTCTGAATATTCTATTGGTAACTTTCCATCGGAGTTATCTATTACTATTGAGGCTTCTGCAAAACCTAAAGATTTTCTGCTTTGTGTTCCAGCAAATATTATATCTTCTGATTTCGCTCCTCTTAAAGATTTCATGCTTTGTTCTCCAAGCACCCATCTAATACTATCCGATATATTACTTTTTCCAGATCCGTTTGGGCCTATTACTGTTGTAATACCTGGCATAAATTCTAATACTGTTTTATCTGCAAACGATTTAAATCCTTGCAACTCTAATCTTTTTAAGTACATTTTTTTCACCTTTTCACTTCTAACACGTTATAGGGGCGGACGGATTTGTCCTCCCCTAATATATTAATTCAATATTATATATGATATATTAAAAAATGCTTTTTATCAACATTTTTTTGCATTTTTTAAGAGGGTAATTTAAATACCCTCTTAAAAATTTATTGTTCCTCTATTATTGCTTTGTTAATATATCCTTCACTATCTTTTTCAAAAGAAACATTGTATTTATTACTAGAATCTACTTCTGTTATTGTTGTATTATATTCTACTTTATTTGTCGCATTACTTATATTGTTCTGTTCTATAGCACTTATTAAAGTCTTAACATTAGCTCCACTTTGCACTCCTTCATATGGGGTAAATTTATAATTAAACATTTCCATCGCTTGGCTGCCTGCCTTATTATTTAACTCTTGCATTAATCCTTCATTTTCTTGTGCTGTTTCTCTTGCCTTAGTATATAAACTGTCGTTTGTCATAGTCATTTCCATTAGTCCAAAAATAGTACTTTCTTCGTCTATTCTTTCATATATCATTGTTATTACGTTTCTAGTTAAATTACTTATTTGTTCAGCATCAAATTGATTTATTATAGCATAATCCTCTTCTTTAAATTTTTCTGTTTCTATATTTTCTCCAAAATTCTTTGTATTATCATATGCTATATTAATATTCATGTCTTCTGCTGAAAAATTAATATCTATCTTAAAACTATTTTTAATATTTTGTGAATCAAGCTTTCCTTCTCTTAAAATTTCAATTGTTGCATTTGCTACCTCTTCATTATCCTGATTTATTAAAATACTACACAATATGTCCTCTTTTTCTTGAACATCTATGTTTTTATTCAAATTAAAGATTATATTTGTTTTACTATCATCGCTAGTAATATCTAGTAAAAAATCATATTTATCTTGAAGTTTCTCAACTGAAAGTTCTATTTTTCCACTTTCTTCTTCTGACTCAATTATACCAACTAATTTTATAGTTTTTTTACCTTGCTTATATACTTTTAAAGATATGTTAATTTTACTATTTTCTTGTGAAATTGCATCTATTGATGATTGGATTGTTTCTTTGTAATTTTCTAATTTAAATTCAGTTTCACTTAGTTTACTTAACAAATTATATACTTCTTCATCTTCTTTCATTGAATTTAATACATTTATTAAAATTTCTTTTAATAAATCACCGTTAATTGTAAGTTGATATCCATCTGCACTTAGCTCTTTATCATCAAGAGTAATATTTTCTTTTTTTAGTTTAGAATAATTTTCATTAGGTATTTGTTCTATTGCTATGTTCATATATTTAGTAAGTATTTGTTCTATTGCTTTTTGTTCTTCTTCACCCATTACTACTTTATCTTGTATTTCTAATTTGTTTGGCATATTATCTGTATTTTCTATTCCTAATTTTTGTGCAAACTCTTTTAAATTGTTATTTTCCAAAACAATATATTGTTTAATTACATCTTCAAACCTTAATCCATATGAATCTTCATTTCTTAGATAATCAATTGTCAATTTTTTTTCATCATTTTGCTTCATGTCAATTTTAGCACTAGCAAAATCCTCTCCTGGTTTTGATTTCGTTTCAAAGTCGAATTCTTCATTTATAACTTCTTCATTGTTTCCTTTAACACTTATAGAAACATTTCCCTTATTAGTATTATCTTCATTTTTTAATCTCTCTTGGTATTTACTATATTCATTAGCAACTAGTGTATCTCCCACACTTATTTGAGAAATGTATTTATAAAACATATCTTTATTAGATTTAAAAATATCTGTTGCAAAATATAATGTTGCAAACGTAGCACATCCCAAAAGTAGTATTATAACCAAAGTTATAATTAATACTTGAATTTTTTTCATATGTTATCACCCTTTCTTTTATTATTTGATTATAACATATTAAACTACTAATATCTACAAATTTTATCACTTTATTATTTTTTATTTCATATTATATATTAATAATAAAAAGAAAGGAAATGATAGACATGGATTTTGAAAAAGATTTTTGCCCAGTAGTCAAAGTTGACGGTTTCATCGAAAAAGGTAAACAATTTGATATTGAAATCAATATGCCTGAAGATAATAGAAATGCTATATTTGGAGTTATAAAAGATTGTTTTAAAGAACCTGTTGAAGATGCTGTTGTAAAACTTATTGAAATTGACAACGATTGTGGAAAAGAAGAAAGAAAACCAGTTTCTCACACTTTCACAGATAAAGATGGAGAATTTGTTTTTGGGCCTCTTTGTCCTGACAAAAAATATGAAATACAATTTTGGGCCAACAAAGTAAAACACATTAAAATTTGTGCAGATTGCAAACATCAAGGAAAATGCCTAAAGGGTGTAAAACTTGACTGTCCTAAAAAGCCTTGTAATGATGATTGCAAACCAGAGCATGAACATGAACATTTTTTAAAACCAAATTGCTGTAAATAGTATATTGAACAAAGCAACTTGGAGTCTCTCTTTGTTCTCGCCGATTTGAGTTTCTGAATGTAATGAGGAAATTTTAAAGGCAATAGCAATTATAGCATATTTCATATACTAGGAAATGAGAAATTTCCTAATATAAAAAAAATCACGCAAAGATAAATCTTTACGTGATTTTTTTAAAACGCTCCCAATTTTTTAGCTAGTTGTTTTCCTCTTTTCATTATTCTTTTTTTATTCATCATACCATCATTGTACATAATTGCCATTCCAGCTGCAATTGCTGTTCCTATAAGCATTCCTTTAACAAATTTCATTGTATATTTCTCCTTTCTACTTATGATAAATTGTAATTTGTAAAATAGATGTGTGAAGTGGGAAGTTGGATTCGTAGGGGCAGGCCCTGTGTCTGCCCGAAAAAATATCCGACAACTTATTGCAAGCGTTAGGAACAAATGGGGACAGCCCCCTTTTGTTCCCTAGAATCGTTCACACAAATTACAATTTTTCATTCTATATTTTATTATTGCTTTTTCTTTCTTTTTTATACTGAATTACTAATGAATATATTTCATATATTGTAATTAACATCAAAAAAATTCCAAAATATCTTTTTAAATACTTTACATCTAATTTAACAGAAATTTTTGCTCCTATTATAGCTCCAACTATTCCTGAAATTGCAACAGGTAATCCTATTTTCCAATTTATTAGTTTCTCTTTTATTGTGGTAATTATTGCAGAAATAGATGTAGGTATAAAAAATACTAAATTAGTCGCTTGTGCAATATGTTGATCTACTCCCATAAAAACAGAAAGTACAAGAATAAGAATTGCTCCTCCTCCCATACCTATTCCACTTACCATTCCTGAAATTATCCCTGTAAAAAACTCTAACATTTATTTACCCTTTTCTATAATTACAAAATCATTCTTATCGATACATATATTAAAAATATAATAAATACTATTTTTAAGATTTTATCTGACAATTTTTTTAATAGTTTTGAGCCTAGGAAACCTCCAATTATTCCACCTATAGCACATTTTATTCCTATATTCCAATCTATATAATTATTAGTATAATAAAGTAATCCACTTGCAACTACCATTGGCAAAATTGCAAAAACAGAGGTTGCTCTAGCCTCTGCCTCTTTTAATTTGAAAATGTGGACAAATGCAGGTACAATTATCATTCCCCCTCCTGCCGCAAATAATCCACTTATAAAGCCAGCAATAATACCAACTGCTATTTTTTTAGTCATCTTCTTCTAGTTTTTCTTTTCCCTTCACATAATACTTATTAAACATTTCTTCTGCTAATATAGTAAGTTCGTTATCACATTTTAGCATTTGAAAAATTATTTCTTTTCTTAATTCTTCATTTTGTATATTTTCCGCTTTATCTAAAAATGTTTGTAATTCTTTTAAATATTTTTGGCTATTAGCCTTCCAATTTTCATTTTCTATTTTTTTCATATCTTTAGTTTTACAAATTATCATTTTTTTATACTCCCATTTTTTGTTAATATTATACCAGTGTTTTTACTGTTAGGCAACATATTATTACGTTTATAGTTATATTAATTTTAATCAATGTTATTTTAAAACTTAAAATGATAAAATACAACAAATTTCGTGCATGTCTTTTTTTGCAGAATGGGGGTTTTATGATTAAAATTAAGATATCTGATTTATTAGGAAAACACAAAATGACTCAAAAGGCCTTGTCTGAGATCACAGGAATTAGACCTGCTACTATTTCTAAAATGTATTACGAGGAAGTAAAGAGAATTGATGTCAAACACTTAAACAACATTTGCAAAGCCTTTGATTGTGAAATATCTGAATTGTTAGAATACATTCCAGACAAAAAAGAAATAAAAAAGTAAACCGAAAGGTATTTTAAGCTTTTCGGTTTATTTTTATATACTAGCAAATTTCTCATTTCATTCAGAAACACAAATCAAGTATAACAAATGGCTACTTAAGTCGCTTTATTACTCTATTGTTTCATCTTTTATATAATACTTTGTTCCTAACATTTTATCTGGTAAATACTGTTGCTCTACCTGATGATTTGGATAATCATGTGGATACTTATAACCTTCACCATATCCAAAATCTTTCATTCCGGAAACTGGTGCATTTCTTATGTGCATTGGAATTTCGCCTGTATCTTTTGTTTCCACATCTTCTAAAGCTTTGTTTATTGCTAAATATGTTGCATTTGATTTTTTGGATATTGCTACATATATTGCAGCTTCTGATAATATTATTCTTGCCTCTGGCATTCCAACACTTGCCACAGCCTGCATTGCACTATTTGCAACAACTAAGGCATTTGGATTTGCAAGTCCTACATCCTCTGCAGCAGCAATTACAATTCTTCTTGCAATAAATACTGGATCCTCTCCTCCTGCAATTGCTCGAGCCAAATAAAAAGCTGTCGCATCTGGGTCGCTTCCTCTCATTGATTTTATAAATGCGCTTATATTATCATAATGGCTATCTCCTGTTTTATCAAACATTGATTTCTTTTTTCCAACACATTCAGCAGCAATTTCATTTGTTATATTTATAATTCCGCTATTATCTACTGGTGTAGTAAGTACTGCTATTTCTAAACTATTTAATGCTGTTCTTACATCTCCATTAGAAATTTCTGCTATTTTCTTTATCGTTTCATCTTTTATATTTATATTATAATTTCCTAAGCCTTCTGGATTTTTTATTGCATTTTTTAATATTGCAAATACGTTTTCAGCTGAAAGCGGTTTTAATTTAAAAACCATAGACCTTGAAATCAAAGCTTTATTAACCTCAAAGTATGGATTTTCTGTTGTTGCTCCAATTAATATAACTGTACCATTTTCTACAAATGGAAGTAATGCATCTTGTTGCAATTTATTAAATCTATGAATCTCATCTATAAATAATATGCATTTTCCAGTTGGATTAAGCAATGGATTTTTAGCTTCTTCTATTGCAGATTTTATATCTCCAACGCCAGATGTTACTGCATTCAATTTTATAAACTTATATTTAGTTGTATTACTTATAACTTTAGCTAAAGATGTTTTTCCAGATCCTGTTGGTCCCCATAAAATTATGCTAGACAACCTATCCGCCTTTATTGTTCTATATAAAATTTTGTCTTTACCTAAAATCTCTTCTTGTCCAATAAACTCATCTAAATTTTGTGGCCTTACACGGTGGGCTAATGGTATATTTAAATCCATTTGTTCTCCTCTCTAAAATAAATTGGAATTCACCCAGAGTGCAAAATTTATTGCAAAAATCACCTGTCTCCAAAGAAATTATCATAATAATACTTTATAATAATTTATTTCGGCCAGACACAGGGCCTGCCCCTACATTTAGAGCAATTCCAGGTCGCCGAGGGTGGCGTCCCCCTACATCATTTGCGACAAATTTGTTTTTGGGCGTATGCAATACGCCCCTACGAATCCAACTTCACACCTCACACATCCATTTTACAAATTCCAATTTATTTTTCAATTTCTTGCTAAATTTTTTAATCCTTGTTTTATTATTTCTTCTAATTGTAAATTTTTTGT
>CAKPJR010000006.1 GCA_934162925.1 uncultured Clostridia bacterium
CTACATAGGCTCTTATTTTATCATTTACTTTATAAGTTTCAGTAGGTATTTGGTCTTTTACAAGCATAATTCCCTCTAATTTACCTAAATCTAATACTACAGTTCCTCCATCTGATTTTTGTACTATTCCAGAAACTATTTCGCCTTTTCTATCATTATACTCTGTATAAACCATATTTCTTTCTGCTTCTCTAATTTTTTGAACAATTACTTGTTTTGCTGTTTGTGCTGCAATTCTTCCAAAATTTCTAGGTATTATTTCTAGTTCTATTGTATCTCCAATATTTGCATTTTTATCTTCTTTTCTTGCGTCTTCTAAACTAATTTGTAGCATGTCATCTTCAACTTCTTCTACTACTTCTTTTAAAGAAAATACTCTTATGTCTCCTGTTTCTGCATCCATAGTAACTTTTACATTTTCTGCTGAATCGAAATTTCTTTTATATGCTGTTACTAATGCTGCTTCTAAAGATTCTAATAAATATTCTTTGTTTATTCCTCTTTCTTTTTCTAATTCTTCAATTGCCATTATTAATTCTTTACTCTCAATTGATTTCATTTTTCTCATCCTTTCTTTACCAGTTATATACTGTTTTTATTTGTGATATATTTTTTCTATCTAGTTTTACTTCTTTGTCTATCAACAAAGTTAAATAATCATTGTCAAATTCTTTTAAAATTCCTTTGTATTGTTTTTTTCCTTCTATTGGCTTAAATAATTTTATCTGTACTTCATTATTTAAATTTTCTTTTAAGTGCTTTTCTTTCCTTAAATTTTTTTCTACTCCTGTGGACGACACTTCTAAAAAGTATTGTTCTTTTATTGGGTCTTCCTTATCTAATATTTCTGTTATTTCATTGCTAACTTTTTCACAATCATTTAGATCTATTCCTTTTTCAGATTGTATATATATTCTTAAGAAATAGTCTTTGCCCTCTTTTACATATTCCACATCATACAATTCATATCCCAACTTTTTTATTGGCTCTAAAATTATATTTTCAACTTTCTCTTCTATATTGGCCAAATCTGTTTCTCCTTTTCAAAAGTTAAGAGTGGGATTCTTTCCCACTCTTATTGTCATTTTATATTTGCAATAATATTATATCCGTTTTTTATTAAAAAATCAAGCTTTTATTGGTTTTTTAATAAAAAAATTTAAAATTGCATATATTTTTTCTATTTATATAAAATAATATATTATGAATCAAATACTTTTTGTAAAAACTAATTCTAAAAAATACAAAATCCAATTAACAATTTCTTTAATTATACTTATTACAGTTTTTTTATTTTGGCTTCGCTACTTTCTTAGTACAAAGAGCAAAGATAACTTCTCAGATTCTTTATTAAATAGTTTTAACATAGAGCGTATTTATTCCAATAATGATGGCTATACAGTTGTAGAATTGGATGGTAATAGCACAACTGTAATAGGAATTATTGAAATTCCGAATATTAATATAAAATATCCGATATTGTCCAACATAAGTGATGAACTTTTAAAAATCTCTCCTTGTAGGTTTTACGGACCTCTTCCAAATGAAAAAGGGAATCTTTGTATTGCAGCGCATAATTATGATGATGATCGTTTTTTTGGTAATCTGCACAAGCTTAACATTGGTGATATGATAAATATTTATGATTCTAGCAATAATGTTACACATTACTACGTTTATGATAAGTTTGAATCTTCTGAAAAAGATACTTCATGTATAAATCAAGATGTCCACGTATTAAAAGAATTAACTTTAATTACCTGTAATAATCTAAACAAAAACAGATTAATCATTAAGTCAAAAGCACAAAAATAGAGATTACATAAATAATCTCTATTTTATATATTTTACTAATTAAAAGTTCTTATAATCACTTATTTTTTTATACGCATATATTGCAGATACACCACAAACTGCTACAATAAATAGTATTGAATAATCAACACCTGTATTTGGCATTGTTGTTGTATTTCTAGTTGCATTGTTTACAGTATTATTCACCCTATTTGTACTATTGTTTGTACTATTATTTGTATTAGTAAAATTGTTTGTTGTGTTATTACCTCTACTTTCTATTTCTTGGACATTTCTGTTAGTACTTGTATTTAAACTGTCCATTATGTCTGAAGCAAATACATTTGTTACTATACTCAATACTAATACTATAAGTGTTATTATACATACTATTAATTCTTTTGTTTTTATCTTTGACATTTTTCTCTCCTCTTCATATTATAATATTATTATAATTAATTCTTATATATTTATACTACAAAATTTTAAATATTGCAATACTTTTTTACAAATTTTATACATTAAATTTAAATAATACTATATCTCCTTCGTGCATAATGTATTCTTTTCCTTCTGATCTAATCAAGCCTTTTTCTCTTGCAGCATTCATTGACCCTTCTTTTATTAAGTCTTCATAAGAAACTATTTCTGCTTTTATAAATCCTCTTTGTATGTCTGAATGTATTTTTCCTGCTGCAACTGGTGCTTTTGTTCCTTTTTTTATTGTCCAAGCTCTTACTTCTGCTTCTCCAGCAGTTAAGAATGACATTAAGCCTAGTACTGAATAACTTTCCCTTATAACTCTATCTAATCCAGACTCTTTTAACCCTAAAGCTTCTAGCATTTCTTTTTTGTCTGTTTCTTCTAGACTTGTTAATTCTTCTTCAATTTTTGCACAAAGTGGAATTGCTATACTGTTCTCGTTTTTTACGTATTCCTTAACTTTTTTTACATTCTCATTATTTTCTGCATCTGATAGTTGTTCTTCAGATACATTACATATGTATAAAATAGGTTTTGCTGTAAGAAGCATAGTATCTTTTAATATTAGTTTTTCATCATCATTAAGTTCTAATGTTCTTGCAGGTTTTTCATCCTCTAAATGTTTTTTTATTTTTTCTAAGCAATCGATTTCTTCTTGATATTTTTTATCTGCCTTTAGATTTTTCTTTGCTTTTTCTAATCTTTTTTCTACTGTTTCTATATCTGCTAATATTAATTCCAAGTTTATTGTTTCTATATCTCTAATCGGATTTATACTTCCATCTACATGTACAATATTAGGATCTTCAAAGCATCTTACCACTTGTGCTATTGCATCAACTTCTCTAATATGCGCCAAAAACTTATTGCCTAATCCTTCTCCTTTACTTGCCCCTTTTACAAGTCCAGCAATGTCAACAAACTCTACAATTGCATGTGTTATCTTTTGAGTATTGTACATTTTCCCTAAAACTTCTAGTCTTTCGTCTGGCACAGGTACAACTCCTACATTTGGTTCTATTGTACAAAATGGATAATTTGCACATTCTGCTCCTGCATTTGTTATACTATTAAACATTGTGCTTTTACCTACATTTGGCAAACCTACTATTCCTATTTTCATTTAAATCCCTCTTTATATTTCTATTTTTTGGAGCGATTACGGAGCAGGTATGCGAAAAAATATATCTGCAAAGTAATGCTCTTTTTATATAATTCGATTTATTTGATTATACTTTAACATAAGTTTTATATTTTTGCAATATTATTCATATCCTTTTATAATTTTTCTAACACATACTTTAATTTTTTCATTTGGCATATCAATCTTTTTCAATATCATCATATAAATAATAGCTCTGACTAGGTCAACATCAAAATAATTCTGCCCTGATAATTGATATTTAACATTACCATGATCTAATGCGTTTCTAACATTTTTAAATCTATCTGGCATATTAATATAATTTTTCCCAAAATCAAATTCTACTTTTCCTCCTCCATCCTCATATATCTTTACAAATTCATCTAATGCGAATTGCAATTTTGATTTTAGAGTATCACTATAATTTTTAATTCCGTTAATAATAATGCTCATTTCATCTAATTCATGTTCATTATAGTTATTAGGCATTTCTGTAATATATTTAATTATATCTTTTTTTACTTTTTTAAAGTTATTATTTTTAAAATTAGGATATGTATTATCAAACTGACTCTCGAAGCTAGCACAAATATTCATTATATCAACTGTATTTATTTTGCCTTTTTCAAAATTAAATAAAGATCTAAAACATATATTATTATTTGCAATTTCTTGTAATAGACTACTTAGATTATCTTTTATTAATTCATACGGAATTATATTCCACTTGCTAGGCTCCATTAGATTAGATTCATCATCTAACTTGACTGTTCCTGAAAAAGAAAATTTTCCATTTTCTTTCATTAAAAATATTTCATCAATATCTATGAATCTTCTATTTGATATAAATTGCAAGAAAAGTTTGACTATATTGATTAAATCGTATAAATCATTAAGATTTATATTTTTGGAAGTCTCAATATTTAAAGTTGAAAATATATTAAAAGGAAATCTTTTTTCAAATTCAAATCTTCCTATAGTCATAAAATAAATTTTATATTCGGTTCCTTTATAAATAAATTTATGTTTTCGTGTTTGTTTGAGTTTTTTATTATTATCATCGGAATCATTTTTAAAATCTGATAATATTTCAATAGATTTATCTAATAGCCCATTTTTATGTCCAATAAAATAATCTATAGCCAATGATGAAAACCATATTGACTTAAATGTTCTTGGCCTATTTGTTTTCTTATTAAATTCGGGAATATATTTTACTAAACATTTTATATCAAAAACAATATTACCTCTATTAACATGTCCTATACCAAGTAAAACGCTAAAATTAGAAAGTTCATCTCCTTTTAAATACAGCCATTTTCCCCTTAGTTCATTTGATATTATGAATTCATTCTTGGGCTTTGACAAAGGTACTAATATCAATTTATTCTTATCATCATCTAATGAATATGTATATTTTTTTCCTCCAATATAAACAATATTACTATAATAAAACATAATTCTTCTCTTTTCGCTAATAATTTTTAATAATTGTATCATATAAAACTAATATCTTCAATATTTTGAGTACTGTATATTGTATAGTAATTTTTATTTTACAAATATTTTAATAAATATTGATTATAGAACTAATGTTTGATATAATGTTGAAAAATAATCGCTGAATTATTTGAAAGAGGAGGTTAAAATATGGCAGAATTAAGTGTTTTAAATCAAAAAATATCATATATAAAAATCGAAAACGAGGATTATATATCTATTACTGATATGTTAAAGTCTAAAGATGGTGATTTTTTTGTTTCAGATTGGTTAAGAAACAGAAATACTATTGAGTTTTTAGGAATTTGGGAAGAAATTCATAATCCTAATTTTAATTATGGCGAATTCGCCATAATTAAAAGTCAAGCAGGTTTAAATAGTTATAAAATTAGTGTAAAAGAGTGGACTGAAAAAACAAATTCGATTGGAATAATTTCAAAAGCTGGTAGATATGGTGGAACTTATGCTCATAAAGATATTGCTTTTGAATTTGGAATGTGGATTAGTCCAAAATTCAAATTGTTATTGATAAAAGAATTTGAGAGACTAAAAGCAGAAGAACAAAAACAAATAGGATGGAATGCAAAACGAGAACTTTCAAAAATAAATTATAAAATACATACTGACGCAATAAAAAACAATTTAATTCCTAAAGAATTAAACAAAAATCAAATAAATTTTGTTTATGCAGAAGAAGCTGATGTTTTAAATATGGCACTATTCGGTATGACTGCAAAAGAATGGCGTACCAATAATCCTAATTTAGATGGCAACATAAGAGATTATGCTACTATGAATGAATTGATATGTTTAGCAAATTTAGAAAATTTAAATTCTGTTTTTATAAAAGAAGGATTAAAACAATCTGAAAGACTTGAAAAATTAAACAAAATTGCTATATCTCAAATGCAAATTTTGAATGATACAGATGTTAAATATTTAAAATAATATATAATTAAACCACAGTACACTTTTAATTAATTTATATAAACAAATTTAATATCTTAAAAATCACTTTTTAGCACTACAAATCGTATAAAATATATTTAAAATATTTTATGAGGTATTGATATGAATTTTGATGAAATAGTTGATAATAGACGTTCTGCTAGATTATTTACAAATGATGAGGTTTCTGAAAAACAATTGGAAAAGATTTTATCAAGTGGAAGTCTAGCACCTTCTGCAAGAAATAGGCAACCTTGGAAATTTTATATTTTAAACGATAAACAAAAAGATGATATTATGAATATGCTTTTTGAATGGGATAAACAAAACCCAAAAGAAAGAACCAGTGTAAAAGGATCAGCAGAGCAAATACGCACAGCTAATAAGATGATAATGATTTATAGTGATGGGTATAAATCTAAATCCAAAAACGAGAATTATAAAAAACCTGATTATATATCATTAGGATGTGCCATAGAGAATATGAGCTTACAAGCGGTAAATTTAGGTTTAGGTAGCTGCATTTTATGCGATACTTTATATATAGAAAATGAAATTGATAAATATCTAGGAATCAAAGATTTTGAACAAATATGTGGATTTATTATTGGTAATCCAATATATAACTATCCACCTAAAATAAAAAAAGACTTAAAAGATTTATTATTAAATTAATAAACACAAAACAGATGGTATTCGCCATCTGTTTTGTGTTGCGGAATTTTATTCTTTGTCGCATTCACACCTTGCTGTCCAGATTTCATCAAGTATCTTCTTGCGATAGTAAGGATTCCAGTTACAATAAAAATCAACATAGAATTTCATCAACCGATCTTTACATTTATCACATGTTTTAGGAAACTGCATAATACCTTTTGTAAAAGTATTTTCTCTGTTTCCCCACCATGCAATAGTAAACTTGTCCAAATATTTTTCAGGAATTCTATGAAGAAGTTCAATAAATTCCCAAGAGGAAATTTGGTCATAAACACCAATATCTTGCCAATGCTTTAACATTGTATTCTTTTTGATGTTTATTGGAAATAGTACCGCAGTAGTTCCTTCAGGCATCTTGCCATAAATAAATTCGAGAGAATTTAAACAGTCTTGAATTTGTTCTTCACGAGATAAGAAGGGAGCACCTAAAAGCACATTAATTTGAAGACCAATTTTGTATTTTTCACACAATCTTGTTACTTCAAGGTACTTTTCCATATCTATATCTTTATTATAGATTGCTCTGACATCTTCATCAGCTGACTCAAATCCTATTTCAAACTGTATTTCTTGTTCTTCTCCAAGAATTCTTCTTATGTCCTGAAGTTTCTTCTCTGTGATTGTATTGTAATGAGTTTCCATTGTAATTACAGGAATGTTCCTGTGGGATACAAAATGTAATATCTCAAGAAATAAATCATAGGGAATTTCCCTTTCAGAAAGAAAAGAGCCGTTTGCCTCGAGTTCCAACTCAACTATATCAAAATCTTCAAGTCTAATTTTTTGAAGTTCTGGTTTGACCATTTCCAAAGTAAGATTGTAGTCAAAACCATAATTGCAAAAAGTACAAGCATTTTCGCATCCACAAGACATAAAAAGTAATTGATAAGTTTTATTTTCTACTCGAACAAGAGATACTACTGGTGTTCCTGCTTCAGTTTTGATATTTTTCCGCATTTTCCAGATTTCACGAGTTAAATATTCATTCATCTCATAACCTCCTAGTCAATTCAAATTTAGATAGTATTCTACATATTTATTGTATCTCTTTTCAAAATAAAACAAGTGACCTTTTTAATACTAAAAAAATCACTTGTTTTATTTATTTTATTGGAATATATAATTTTAATTTATTGTTTGGTAAATATTCTTCGATATCTGGTAAATCTTCTAATTCACATTCAATATTAGGAATAATTGTCCTATATATTTTTTTGCAAAATTCATATAATGAAGTAGAATTTATATAATCACATTCGAAAACTAAATAATTACTAGGCTTTATATTTAATTCTATTGCATTTTCAAATTTTTCTGTAGAGGCTATATAATATATTGCTTCGTCTATACTACAAGTTTTATCATATTCTAATAAACCATATTCTTTTTTTCCTTTTATGTATTTATAATTATCTTTCCAAAATAGAGGAGCTTCATTATGGCAGTTTTTAATTGTTGTTTTCATAGAAATAGCATATAAATTAAACTCTATATTTTTTTCTATATGATAATTAAATTCATCTGTCACATCTTCATTTATTAGTTCATATTGTGAAAAGAATTTTATATTTGTTTTATTATTGTTTATTTCACTTGGAATAAACCCCATCATAGATTTGAAGGCTCTAGAAAAAGCTTGTGAAGATTCATAATTATATTTTATTGCAATGTCGATTATTTTTTCTTTACCATCAAGTAAATCTAGTGCAGACATACTCAATCTTCTTTTTCTTATATAATCAGCCAAAGTATAATTGGTTACAAATAAAAATATTCTATGCATTGTATATTCGTTTACACCAAGTATTTGAGCTAGTTTTTTATAGCTAATTTCTTCACAAAGATTATCTTCTATATAATTAATTAAATCATTAAATCTTTCATTACTTTGTTTATTCATATATTTTCCTCAATTTCTTATAAAACTAAAATTAGTATAACATTTTTTCTATAAAAATACAAATTACTAAAAAAATCATTATATATTATTAAACAAATATAACGCTACTTTATTTTGTTCTGTTGATTCCATCTCCATAAGTTTAGCCATTGCAAACATTACAAGCTTGTATTTTGCAAAGTTTATAAGTGTAGTTCTATATTCTTCATCAACTTCCTTTAACATTTTATCGAATTTTTCATAGTTTTCTTTTGTGTTATATATAAGTCCAGACCATTTGCTTTGACTCATACATATTGCTAGTCTTAATTTGTCTTTTATATCCATATCATTTATCATATTTATTAAATATTCAACTTTATTGTTTTCCATTTAAAATTCTCCTTACTTTAATTCAAAATTATTTTTCTTTTTAATATTAGTGTTATTAAGTTCATCTACAGTTTTAATTGCTCTGCTCACGTCATTCACAATACGATTGTCATTGTCATCAAAAATACCATTTTTATATAGGTCATCACTAACATATTTGTATTTTTCATCTTTGTCAAAACCGATTTTATTTTGAAAGTGTTTAATTAACTTACGCCAAAAGTTTTTGAATTTTTGGAGTTCATTTTTTATTCTTTCTTTTTCAGCTTGTAATTTACCAATAAGTTTTTCTTTAGATGATATTTCACTTTCTAATTTACTGATTTTATTATCTTTTTCTTCTATTTGATATTTAAGTGAACGATTTTCTTTTTCTATTTTAAAAGCACTATGTTCAAAATCTCTAATAGCTATATTTAAGTCATTAACACTTCTAACTGTTTTAGTAGTATCTTTTACATTTTTGGTAAAATCTTTGATTTTCTGTATATCCTCGTTCGAAATAACCATATTATTTTTATTAAACTTAGCAGGTTTTAAATTATCTAATATTTGATTTATATCTTTTGTTGTATTATCAAGTTTGTTAGTCTGTTTATTAGCTTTATCCAGTTTTTTCTCTTTTTCAGCAAGTTGTTTTTTTATATTTGAATAATTACTCATATCTTTAACATTTATATCTTGATTTCTGCCTTTTTGCTTTTCTTTTAATTTAATATCCATATCATAAAATTTATTAAAAGACTTAATACAAGCATTTCTCATTTTATCTTGAATTTTAGTTAACGATTCCTTTGTAAAAAGTTGTGATTTTCCAACTTGTTTTTTCATTCCTCTTGTACAGTTTTCTATTATAGGTACACCTACAATATGCATATGTGGAGATGTTTCATCAAAATGAATAGTAGCATTTGCTATTTTAAAAGTTGGCAATATTTTAACTAAATCATTTACTTGTTCATTATATACATCAGTCATTTTTAGTCTGTAATCTTTGTCTTTATCTTTCCAAAATTCCATATCTCCAAGTTCAATTATAATCTCACAAGCAAGGTCATTTTGAGATTCGTTTATCTTCATAAAATAGTTATCTATTTTTCTATCATTTCTAGTTTGCTTATTGTTGTACTCTATATACGAGCTTCTTCAAATTCTTCTAAATATAAATCTTTTACATCATTTACAATATCATTTGAACCACGAATTACTCTAATCAAATCTTTTTCATTATCATAATCTCTTAAGTTATGCTTATTTACTTTAGATAAAACATTTGAGTTTTGAATAGCATTATTTGATAGAGAAGTAGTACCAGATACATTTCCTTTAGCAACTTTTTTTGCTGATTTACTTTTGTTTTTATCACTTCCTAAATGAAATGAATAAGCTAATTGCTGTTCCATAAAAGCACCTCCTTAGAAATTTCTTCGTAGCATAGGACTTTGACTTGTCATAAGTCCTAACCCCCTATGAGTTATGACATACTATCATAACTCGGGGGCTCTGCGAGGCAATAAATTTTCTCTCACAGAGATAAAATTTATTCAAATTAACTATCACCACTTTCATTTTTATTTCATAAAAACAAAACGTGCCACGTTAATTTAATTGTTGCAGAGAAAAGATAAGTGGTATTCCTGCAACAATTATTTATGCTTTTTCTTCGAAGTAATGTGGGTAACAACACCCAAGCGTAATTTTCCTTCTGGTTTTGCCAAGAAGTTTTTAAATTGTTTTATTGCTACAAATCTTATAATCTTTTGATTTTTCTTAATCTTAAATTCTACAGCTCTGTTTCTAATCTTTGCAACTTCAGTTTTAGTATCATAATTTTCGTCAATCTTATCATCGTGGAAGTAATATTCTCCTAAATCCATATAATTAATATCTAATTCTTTTTTCAATGTTCCAATATAATCCTCTAATTGTTCTTTGTTCATATTTACACTAACTTTGGCATCTTCAAGTTTTCCATCTCGTTCTATCATAGTAGGAACATCAACAATTCCCTTATCATATAGCTTGTCTATCTGTTCAATAAAACTACTTCTAAAATTTACTTTTTCTATTTCAAAACTTCCGTCTTTATTTTTCTTCAAAGTAGCAGTATCAATAAATTTAGAAATAAAGCTTTGCTTTTCATCTTTATTTTTCATAGTCCAAAGTTTTAATAAAACATCTTTATACATTTCATGTTCAGTAAGTTTTTCTCTTTCAATATCTCTTTCAGCCATTAAATGTTGTGGGTTATAATTTTCTTTATCAAAGTCTAATGCATCAATTCTTTTGTTTTCTAGTGTAGCAAGTTTTTCTTCTATTAGTTTGTAATCTTCAGAGAAATCTTCCATTTCTAAAATACCGTTCATATATGCTTTTTTAAGTCTGTCTTTCTGTTGCAGAAGTTTCTTTATTTCTTCATCAATTTTCTTACTTTCATCATCTTTCTTTTCAGCAAGTATAGGGTAAAAGTATTTCTTAACGTGATAATCGTATTCTACTAAATCTAAGATATAATCAATTAAGCAGTTTTCAATTTCATTTTCGTTATAATACAATTTGCAAGTATCACAGTAATAATACATATATTTAGATTTCTTTCCACCAGTTCCTTTGCAAGTCATTATTTGCCCACAAGTAGGGCATACAAGTTTTTGAAAGAATATATAAACTCTATTTCTACAATATGCTCTTTGATTTGTTTCTTTTTGTTTTTGAACTTCTTCCCACATAGCTCTTGTTATAATAGGTGGCACAACATCCATATATATTTCTGTTTCTTTATCATTATCATTTCTATATCTTTCATAATCACCCATATATATTTTGTTATTTATAATTCTATTAACAGAAGAATCAATCCATTTTTTAACTTGTGGATATAAAACTTTTTCTTGATTTAGAATATTGGCAATGGTTTGATAACTTTTTCCCTCTAAATACAATTCAAATATTCTTAAAACAATATCTTTAGTTGTATTATCTATTTTTAAAGTTTTATCTGGAGCTCTATAATAACCAAGAGGACATTTTCCAGGAATATGACCTGCTTTAATTGCACCATTTAAACCAAATTTTGTTCTTTCAGATACTATTTCAATTTCTAATTGAGATAAAACAGTTAACATTCTAACAAAGAAACGACCATTTGCAGTAGATGTATTTACATCATCTCTATCGCAAATTAAATAGCAATGATATTTTTCAAGAGTACTAATTAAAACTTCTAAGTCACGAACTGAACGAGTAACTCTATCTAATTTATAAGCTACAATATAGTTAATCAAACCATTTTTCATATCTTCAATCATTTGTTGGAATTGAGGTCTGTTTTTCATATCTTTTGCAGAAATACCTGCATCTTTATAAATTTTAAATACTTCAAATCCTTTATATTTGCATAATTGTCTTAATTTTTCTTCTTGTTCTCCTAAACTAAATCCTTCTCGTGCCTGATCTTCGGTACTTACTCTAATATAAATACCTGCAATTTTCTTTTCTTCTGATGGTTGACTCCATAACTCTGACATTTGAAACCTCCTTAAAAACATAAAAGTGCTAGAAAGCTTATAGCTAACTAACACTTAAAATTTATCTTATTATTTACTTGTATTACTTGCTGATAAAAAGAAAACTTCTAGTATTAGTTGCCACTGATAAAATCTCTTAATTTTGAGATTGGTATTTTATTTGCTAAATTACCTATATAGAAATACTCGTGTTGATTAAAGAATAAATATAGCTTTTCTTTAATTATTACACTATGTGGTTCTACATAAGCAATATTAGTTTTTTCAACCATTCTCAAATTACCATTCTTTATCTTTGGTTCACAATTACTAAAAGTGCAAGCCCATTCAATTTTAGAAAGCAATTCTTTTTCTACTGCTAATTCTCTTTTAACTATGCGTATCATATCACAAAAACCTCCTTTTTTCAATGATTTGAGGCTATTTTAATATACTTTTGGTAAAAAAAGTAAAAAAATAAGCCGATTAAATCGACTTATATAAATGTGATTGATACTCACTTTATATTTTCTTCCAACTTACTTATATCAACATTTTTAAGTAGTTCGACGAAAATGTATTATGGAGCTTCCAGCCGGAATCGAACCGGCGACCCCTGCCTTACCATGGCAGTGCTCTACCTACTGAGCTATAGAAGCATATAAGTGAGGGTTATTGTTCCTCACTAATTATATTTCTATTTGCTTTTTTTCTTATTCTTTGTATTGCATTGTCAATAGCTTTTACTGGCGCATCTAATTTTTCTGCAATCTTTACATAACTATCTCCTTCTGCAAATCTTGTTAACACTTTCTTTTCAAAGTCACTTAAATTTTCGTCTATCTTACTTCCTATAAATTTATAATACTCTTTTTTTGTTATAGTATCTAGTGGATCTTCCGTTGTTTTAGAATTAAAAAAATCAATTAAAGAAACATCGTCTTCATTTTCATATACAGTAGTGTTTAAAGATAATGAAGAATTTAAAGGTATATGCTTTTGCCTATTTGATGTTTTTATTGCTGTAATAAGTTGTCGTTCTATACATAAATTAGCAAACGATTTAAAAGAATTCTGTTTATCTAATTCAAAGTTTTTAATAGCTTTATATAAGCCTATCATTCCTTCTTGAATTATGTCTTCTCTTTCTGCACCTATAATAAAATACTTACCAACCTTTATATTTACAAGTTCCTTGTACCTGTCTAATAGGCATTCTAATGCCTCTTCATTTCCGCTTTTTGCATATTTTACTAGTTCAGCATCAGTTTTATTTTGTAAATCATTATTAACTAAATAAGCTGTATTGTTTGCCATTTTATTTATGCCTCCGCTTTAATCTGATTTTGATTGTATTATATTAATTAAATCCTACAAAGTCAATAGTTTCATAGTATTTTGTCCTATTTTTCTAGAACTATAGTAACTGGTCCATCATTTAATAAACTTACCTTCATATCCGCCCCAAAAACTCCTTTTTCAACTTTTTTTACCTTCTCTTTACATCTTTCTACAAAATATTCATATATTTCATTTGCTTTTTTAGGTTCCATTGCCTCTACGAAGCTTGGCCTATTTCCTTTTTCGCAGTTTGCATAAAGTGTAAATTGTGAGACTATTAAAAGTTCTCCACTAACATCATTTATAGATAAATTCATTTTTTCATTCTCATCTTCAAATATTCTTAGTTTGCATATTTTGTCTGCTAAAGCATCTGCTTGTTCTATTGTATCTCCCTCTTTTACTCCAAATAGAACTAAATATCCTTTACTTATTTTTCCTACTATTTTTTCATTTACTTCTACTTGTGCATTTGCTACTCTTTGTATAACTACTTTCATAATCTTTCTCCTTATGTTATCTTATATATTTTAATTTGTTCCTATTTTATATTCAATCTCTTCCATAAATGGATGAATTTCCATAACGCTTTTTAGCGTTATTATTTGTGTTTTTGGATGTGGTCCTTTACCAGTAAATTTAACTATTTCTCTAGAATAGCAATTTTTATTAAGTTTACTAAGTAAATATCTTGTTCCCATGTATGTATAATATATTTGATATCCATTATTTAAATCTTTCCATAATTGTTCAAAACTATAATCTTTATTCATTTTTTCTCCTTTATAAATTGTAATTTGTAAAATGGATGTGTGAGGTGGGATGTTGGAGGTGGGATTCGTAGGGGCGTATTACATACACCCGAAAACGAATTTATTGTAAACGCTGTAGGGGCAGGTTCTGTGTCTGCCCGAAACAGATTAATATTAGAATAATTTCTTCAAATTCGGGTGATTAAAATCGCTCCCCTACAGTTTTCATTTACGATTCAGGACAGTCCCCTTTTGTCATTCGACAAAAGAGGGACAGTCCCTAGAATCGTTCAAACAATTTACAATTTAATCATTTCCTGAAATTCTTTTTCTGATATTATTTTAACTCCCAATGCTTCTGCTTTTGTTAATTTACTGCCCGCTTCTTCTCCTGCTAAAACATAGTCTGTTTTCTTAGATACAGAACTAGAGGTTTTTCCACCAAAGCTTTCTATAATACTACTTGCTTCTTCACGAGTATAGTTTTCTAATGAACCTGTCAATACAAATGTTTTTCCCTCAAACCTGTTATCTCTATTTTTTTCTTCTTTTAGCTCCATATTTACATTTGCTTTTTCTAACCTATCTAACAAGTCTTTTGTTTGCTCTTGTTTAAAGAATTCGTAAATGCTTTTTGCTGTAATCTCTCCCACATCATCTGTCATTATTAATTCTTCTAATGTAGCATTTTTTAAATTTTCCATTGTTTTAAATCTTCTTGCAAGTGTTTTTGCGGATTTGGTTCCAATGTGTCTTATTCCAATTGCACAAATCAATCTATCTAAATCATTGCTTTTGCTTTGTTCTATTGCATCTATTAAATTTTTTGCAAATTTCTTTCCATCTTTTTTTAGGCTTTCTATATCTTCTTGTTTTAAATAATATATATCTGCAATTGTTTCTATTAATTTGTTATTGTATAACTGTTCTACTATCTTTTCGCCTAATCCTTCAATATTCATTCCTTCTTTTGAAGCAAAATGAATAATATTTCTTAAGTTTTGAGCTTTACATTCAACCCCTATACATCTTACAGCAGCTTCTCCCTCTTCTCTTACAGCTTCTGCTCCACAAACAGGACAGGTTTTTGGCATTTCAAATTTTTTTTCGTTGCCTGTCCTTTTTTCTACTAATGCTTTTACAACCTCTGGAATAACATCTCCGGCTTTTTGTATTAGTATGTGGTCACCTATTTTTAATCCTTTTTCTTTTATAAAATCTTCATTATGAAGAGTTGTTTTTGATATTTTAGATCCTGCAACCACTACTGGTTCTAGTATTGCCATCGGTGTAATTACCCCTGTTCTTCCAACATTACACACAATATCTTTTAATATTGTTTCTTTTTGCTCTGGTGGATATTTATATGCAATAGCCCATTTTGGCACTTTAAATGTTGTACCAATTTTTCCTCTTAACTCTAAATCATCAACTTTTATAACTGCTCCATCTATTCCAAATGGAATTTTTTCTCTATCTTCTCCTATTTTTTCTATTGCCTTTACGGCTTCTTTTATGTTATTGCAGAATATTTTTACAGGATTTACATTGAAGCCTATTTTTTCTAAATATAGCAAAGATTCATAATGTGATGTAAATTTTATTGTATCACTTTTTTGAACATTAAAAATATAAATATCAAGAGGTCTAGTAGCAGTAATTGAACTATCTAATTGTCTTAATGAACCTGCTGCTAAATTTCTTGCATTTGCAAATTTATTTTCCTCATCTTGTTTTTCGTTTAATTCATCAAAATCTTTTTTAGATATAAAAACTTCGCCTCTTACTACTATATCTATATTTTCTTTTAACTTTTTAGGAATATTTTTAATAGTTTTTAAATTGTCTGTAATATCTTCGCCAACTTGTCCATTTCCTCTTGTTGCACCTCTTACAAATTCACCATTTTCGTATTCTAATGCAACTGATAACCCATCTATTTTTGTTTCTACAACATATTTAATACTATCATCAAATTTTTTCATTCTTTCATCAAAACTATATAGTTCATCAAAAGAAAATACATCTTGTAAACTTTGAAGTGGTACAATATGTGTTACTTTTTCAAAACCTTCTTTTACAGTCCCTCCAACTTTTTGAGTTAGTGAATCTTTGCTTATAAACTCTGGAAACTCTTTTTCCAAATTTTTAAGTTCATTCATAAGCATATCGTATTCAAAGTCTGATATCTCTGGTGCATCTTCATCATAGTATTTTTTAGCATAATATGCTGTAAGTTTATTTAATTCATCTATACGTTTTTTGGCTTTTTGCTTTTCCAATTAGTCTTTCCTCCTTTGTTAAAAGTATATTATAAAATTTTCAGGGAAAAAGGGGTCTGTCCCCTTTTTCCCTCTTTCTTAATCCTTTAATAGTTCTTTGCCATTTTTTACATAGTCCCATCCTGAAAAAATTGTTGCTAGTACAGAAATCATCATGAACACTGTTGCTAGTATATTTATTATTAGTTCTGCTCCTGTTAAATTTCCTTTTATAAATAAACCAAATATATTTGTATTATTAATATTTATAAACATTAATATTATTGCAATCATTTGTGTTACTGTTTTTATTTTACCCCAAATACTTGCTGCTATTACTTTTCCGCCTTTTTCTACAGCTATCAGTCTATATCCTGAAACTACAAATTCTCTAAATAGCACTACAATTGGTATCCAAGCTGGCAAGCTTTTTGCTTCCACAAATATAAGCATTGCCGCTAATACTAATATTTTGTCTGCTAATGGATCTGCAAATTTTCCAAATGTAGTTATTTGATTGTTTTTTCTTGCTAATTTTCCATCCAAATGATCTGTATATGACGCAATTATAAAGATTAATCCCATTACCCAATATGCAATTGATATTCCTAAAATTTCTCCATTTATATTTAAATATGGAATTATTACCATTATTGGTACTAGCAAAATTCTGAATATTGTTAATTTATTTGGCAAATTCATAAATTATTCACTCCAATTATATTTTTGTTACAAATTCTTTTATTGTTTCTACAAAACTTTTTTCAACTTTTTGTGCTGTTTCTTTTACTTCTTCATGAGATAATTCTCTTTTTACGATTCCAGCTGCCATGTTTGTAATACATGAAACTGCCACTACTTTTATTCCACAATGTCTTGCTGTTATTGCCTCTGGAACTGTTGACATCCCTACTGCATCTGCTCCTAATATTCTTAGTGCTCTTATTTCTGCTGGTGTTTCATAACAAGGTCCTTTCATATACGCATACACACCTTCATAGCATCTTCCCATCTTTTCTAACATAATTGGTCTTAATTTTTCAATTAATTCTTTACTATATACTTCAGACATATCTGGGAAGCGAACTCCAAATTTATCTTCATTTTTTCCTCTTAATACTGATTCTGCAAAAAAGCTTAGATGGTCATTTATAATCATAAGACTTCCTTGTTCTATATCCGTATTTATTCCTCCTGCTGCATTTGTAAGTATAATATTTTCTATTCCTAATAAAGAAAACACTCTAATTGGATATGCAGTATGGGGCACCTCATACCCTTCGTAATAATGAAATCTTCCATTCATTGCTATTACTTCTGTTCCATTTAAATCTCCGATTATTAATTCTCCTGCATGTCCTTCTACTGTTGAAACCGGGAAATCCGGTATCTCTTTGTATTTTATTACTGTTTCATTTTTTATTTCTTTTGCTAATCCCCCTAATCCAGATCCTAGCACTATTGCTATTTTAGGATTTTTACCTTTAATCTTTTTCTTGATATACTCTGCTGATTTTTCGTAATCTTCATAATTAAACATATTATACCTCCAAATATATTAAAAGTTATTTAACCAATTATTATAACTT
>CAKPJR010000007.1 GCA_934162925.1 uncultured Clostridia bacterium
ATATTTTTTTAGTAATTTTAGTTTTTCTTTGTCTATGTAATCTGGTCTTGTTGAAACCCTTATTGACTGAATTTGCTTTGTTTTTACAAATTCATATGCAGCTTCTAAAAGTTCTTTTTGCTTATTTTCTTCTACCCCAGTAAAACTGCCTCCAAAAAAAGCTACTTCTTTATGAAGGCTTTCATCCTTAAAACTTTTTAGATATTCTTCTATTGTCCTTTTTACATCTTCACCTGTCACTTGTTTAGTTTGTCCACTTATGCTTTTTTGATTACAAAAAGTACAATCATTTGGGCATCCTAAATGTGGTACAAATATTGGTATTATATATTGTTCACTCATTTTTTCCTCCTACATTATAATAATCTCACCTTAAAAATTTCTATATTTCTTTAGTCAATGCATTGTGTGCAGCATCCATTTCTGCACCTTTTTTAGTAGTCCCTTGTCCTATTGCCAAGGGTTTTCCATCGCATTTAACTTCTACAACAAAAACCTTATTATGGTCTGGACCTTTTTCTTCAATTACTATATATTCAATTTTAACATTTCCATGTACTTGTAGCTTTTCTTGTAATACAGTTTTATAATCCTTTTGTCCCACATGTTTGCTTGCTATTTCTATTGCTTCTTTTAAGTTATTAATAATAAATTCTCTTGCTTTTTCCAAGTCAGAATCTAAATAAATAGCAGCAATTACAGCTTCTACACTGTCTGCTAATATCGCAGGTTTTTTATTTCCATTGCAAGATATCTCGCTTTTACCTAAATACAAGAAATCACTAAAATTATGCTTAATTGCAATTTTATATAAGCTCTCTTCACATACTACAGTTGCTCTAACTTTAGTCATTTCTCCCTCTTTTAATTTTTTGTAATTTTTAAATAGATAATCACTAGTTACAAACTCTAGTATACTATCTCCTAAAAATTCTAATTTCTCATTACTTTCTATTTTTTTATCATGTGCATATGATGTATGTGTTAATGCAGTTTTTATTAATTCTTTGTTCTTAAAATTATATCCTATATTTTTTTCTAATTTTTGTATTTCCATAGCTTGTCCTCCTTGCAAATTGTAATTTAAACAAAAGGGGTCTGTCCCCATTCGTTCAAATTACAATTTATTTAATAACCTTTTCTATTTCTTCATATATTTTATCTTCTACATTGCTTATAGAAATTTTTTTTGCATTTTGTCCCATTTTTTCAAGCTTGTTTTTATCTTCTAGCATCTCTCTTATTGTATTAGATAAGCTTTCTGCATTTAAATCTTTATCTAATATTATTTTTGCTGCTCCAACTTTTTCCAATACCCTAGCATTATACTCTTGGTGGTTTTCTGTTGCAAATGGGAATGGTATAAATATTGCTGGTTTTCCTATTTTTGCTATTTCTGTTATTGTCATTGCTCCGCTTCTAGAAACTATTATATCTGCAATATTCATTACTTCTTCCATATTATAAATATATGGAATTATTTTCACATTTTCTAGCTTATTAATATCTATATTTTTTTCTTCTAGCTCTTTTTTGATTAAATCATATTGTTTAGGCCCTGATGCCCATATTATTTGGTAACTATTATTCAATTTATTCAAAATTATTTCTGTTAATGTTGTATTAATAGTTTTAGCTCCTTGGCTACCTCCAAAAACTAAGACAATTGGTAAATTGTTATTTAATCCCATTTCTTTTTTCATTATATCTTTTTCTGCTTGTGACATAACTATTCCTTTTATCTTAGTCGGCGTTCCAGTTGTTACTATTTTTTTTGCATTTGGCAACCTTTTTTTTGCATCGTCAAATCCTACTAATACTGTATCAACTTTCTTTGATAACAATTTTACTGCTACTCCTGGGAAAGCATTGCTTTCATGCAAAATAGTTGGTATTTTGTATTTATTTGCAGCCAGTAATACAGGCCCGCAAATAAATCCACCAGTTCCAATTACTATATCTGGTCCAAAATTTTTTACTATCTTTTTTGCTTCTCCAAATCCCTTTAAAGTTTTAAACATATTTTTTATATTACTTATGCTTATTTTTCTGTTTATTCCATATGCATCAATAGTTTTTAATTTATATCCTGCTCTTGGAACTAAATCATTTTCTAGTCCTCTTGTAGTTCCTATAAACATTATTTCTGCGTTTTTATTTTCTTTTTTTATTTTATTTGCAATCGCAATTCCTGGATTAATATGCCCTCCCGTTTGCGCCGCTGCAATAATTACTTTCATTTTATTTCCTCCGTAAATTGGAATTTGTGTGAGGGGGAATTCTAAGGACTGTCCCTCAAAATCACCAATCCTGGGGATTTTGGGGACTGTCCTGAATTCACCCGAAATGATTTGTTGAAATTATTTAATATCAATTTTTCGGGCAGACACAGGGCCTGCCCCTACATTTATAACAACTTTCATGGTGCATTTAGGGTCGCCGAGGGTGGCAACCCCTACGGTTTTTTATAATAAATTGTTTTCGGGCGTATGCAATACGCCCCTACGAATCCAACTTCGCACTTCACACATCTATTTTACAAATTACAATTTATTATTTTTATATCTTCTGGCTTTGTCTTGATATATTCAATAATACCCCTACTGCACATAGTAAAATTATAAGTGAGGTTCCTCCATAACTAAAGAATGGAAGTGCCATTCCTGTTACTGGTATTGATGACGTTACAACAGCAATATTTATAATTGCCTGTAATCCTATTAAAGATGTAAATCCTGTTGCAAGTAAGCTTCCAAACATGTCTGGTGCTTTCATTGCAATTATTATTCCCCTCCAAATAAATACCGCAAATAATAATATTACTGCTACACATCCTATAAATCCTAATTCTTCCGCAAGTACTGCAAATATAAAATCGTTATGTGGTTCAGATATATACAAATATTTTTGTTTACTATCTCCGAAGTCCAACTCCAAATAATCCGCCAGACCCTATAGCATATAAACTCTGAATAATTTGCCACCCTTCATCTTGTGCATATGCCCATGGATTTAAAAATGAAGTTATTCTTGTTAGTCTATATGAACCTATATTAAAAAACTTAGCAAGTATATACATTAAACCTATTCCTGCTCCTGCTCCCACTGCTCCAAATGATACAAAGTGTGCAACTCTACTTCCTGCTACTATCATCATTACAGATATAACTAAAATTATTATAACTGAAGCACTAAAATGCGATTGCACACCTAATAATACCAAAATTGCAGGAGATAATATCAAAAATGGTTTTATAAAGCCCTTCCATATATTTTTTAATTCATTTTTATGTTTTGTAAGGTATGCTGCAAAGAACACAATTAATCCTATCTTTGTAAGCTCAGATGGTTGAAAAGATGACACTATAGGTAAGTTTATCCATCTTCTTGCACCATTTACAGTTCTACCGAAGTCCCGGTACTAGCACTAATAATAAAACAACTATGGCTCCTATATATGCAATTTTATAAAATTTAGAATATACCTTATAATCTATTTTAGAAAATATTAACATTGCTACAATTCCTATTGCTGCACTAAGTGCTTGTTTCAAAACATATGTATAACTGCTTCCTGTGGTTGCAAGTGCTGATGGTGAACTAGCTGATAATACCATTGTAATTCCGAAGAGCCAATAATAATAAAACTGTTATAAATAATACAAAATCAAATGTGTTATTATTCTCGTTTGTACCTGATTTTTTCTTAGCCATAATACCATTCTCCTAACTATATAAGTTATATAGCAAATAGTGCAATTATACAAAGTAATAAGGTTATCACACTAAATACTGATACTACTTTATTTTCTCTCCAGCCAGATAATTCAAAGTGATGATGTAAAGGTGCCATCTTTAATAATCTCTTTCCTCCAGTTTTCTTAAAATATGCTACTTGTAATACAACTGACAAGGTTTCTAATACAGGTATTGCTGCAATTATCAACAGTATTAATGGCATTTTTAGATATAAGGCTATTGCAGATATTACTCCGGCCAAGTAATAGTGAACCTGTATCTCCCATAAATACTTTTGCAGTATTTAAATTAAATATTAAGAATCCTAAACATGCACCTATTATTATGCTCCCAAAAACTACAATTTCTTTTACATCTAGTATAATTGCAATAACAGTTAAACATGTAGTTATTATTGCAGAAACACTAGTACTTAGTCCATCTATTCCGTCTGTCAAATTAACTGCATTAGTAGTTCCTAACATAACAAATATGACAAATGGTATATATAAACTCATTGGTAATACAACATAATTTTTAGCAAAAGGTATAAATGTTTCCGTACCCAAATGTATGCCCTTTGTTAAATACAATGTATATACTACAGAAATTATTAAAAGACCTAACATTTTATATGCTGGTTTTAGGCCCTTTGTATTTCTTAATACTAATTTTTTAAAGTCATCTACAAATCCTATTAGTCCAAAACCAATAGTAATAAATAATAAGGGTAGTATATTTCTAGCCACCTCTGGTTCTCTTTCAGCATAGTATATATAGCCTCCTATTGTACCTATAATAATTCCGAAGAGCAATTATTATTCCGCCCATTGTTGGTGTTCCTTGTTTTTTAAAGTGTGTTTGTGGCCCATCATCTCTTTCTATTTGCCCGACTTTAAGTTTTTTTAAAACTGGTATTATAAATATTGATATAATTACTGTTGCTACAAATGATACAAATAATATTCTTGTTTGGAAGTACAAAATTATTTCCCCCTTCTAAGACTCTTCATTATTCTTGGGCGCACATTGTGCGCCCTTTACATTTTTATTTACACTATCATAAATGGAAGTAGTTTATTTCATTAATTTCTTAATTATTTCTCTTTCATCAAATGGGTATTTCTTTCCATTTATCTCTTGATATGTTTCATGTCCTTTTCCAGCCAAAACTATTATATCATTTTTATTTGCCATATTTATTGCATACTTTATTGCTTCTATTCTATCAACAATTGTTACATATTTACCTTTTGTCTTTTTCATTCCAACTTCTATTTCTTTAACTATTTCAGCTGGCTCCTCTGTTCTTGGATTATCTGATGTTATAATTGTAAAATCTGCAACATTTCCAGATATTTCTCCCATTTGTGGTCTTTTTCCTGGATCTCTATCTCCTCCGCATCCAAATACAGATATTACTCTGCCTCTAGTATAACTCTTTACTGCAGATAATATATTTTGTAGACTTTCTGGTGAATGTGCATAATCAATCATAATTGTAAGCTCTTTTTTATTATCTACAAGCTCACTTCTTCCTGGAACTCTTACTTCCAATAAAGCTTCTTTTATCTTTTCAGCATCTATTCCAAAAACTCCTGCAACACTAATTGCTGCTAATGAATTATATACACTAAACCTTCCTGGTATTCCTGTTTTTACTCTTTCATTTCTTTGTCCTATTTTTACTTTAAAATCCACACTAGCATTTGTTACTGTTATATCTTTTGCTAGTAAATCTGCACTATTATCTATTCCATATGTTTTAATATCACAATTTGTAGCTAATTTTTTTACTTTTGCCACTTGATAATCGTCTATATTGATAAAACCTTTTTTACACATGTCAAAAAGCTTTAATTTAGAATTAAAATAGTCTTGCATATCTGGATGTTCTTTTTCACTAATATGATCTTCTGAAAAGTTTGTAAATACTCCTATATTAAAATCACATCCATCTACTCTATGTAATTTTAAACTTTGTGAAGAAACTTCCATAACTACTGTTTCCACTTTTTCTTTTACCATTTCTGCAAACAATTCTTGAAGTTCTAGACTTTCTGGTGTAGTACGAGAACTTTCCCCTAAATTTTTGTCACCTATATAATTGGCAACTGTTCCTATTAGTCCTACTTTTTGACCACTTTTTTCTAGAATAGATTTTATCATAAATGTTGTAGTAGTCTTTCCTTTTGTTCCAGTTATTCCTATTAAGTTAAATTTTTTAGATGGATTATCGTAGAAATTGCATGCCATTTTAGCAAGTGCTTCTCTTGTATTTGGAGCTACAACAAGTGTTATATTTTCTGGTAATCCACTTTGTTTAATCGAGCTTATATCTTCTACCACTATTGCTTTTGCTCCGTTCTCTATTGCCTGGTGTATATAATTGTGTCCATCTACATCATAGCCCTTTACTGCAACAAATACATATCCTTCCTTTACTTTTCTTGAGTCATGTGCGACTCCCATAATTTCCATATCAAGGTTTCCTTTTGCTTTTAGCCCTTCTATCCCACTTAATACAGATTTTAAATTCATTTTAATCTTCTCCTTTTTTGTATAACAAGTTAAATTGATAAAATTATTTATCCATTTTTTTATTTATACACATGTATTATATAATTTTTTTTTCATTTTGTATAGTAAAATTAGATATTTAATTAAACAAATTACAATTTATTTAATTAGCATAAATTGTAACTTTTGTTCCAGAATTTATTTTTATTCCATTTTTAGGCAATTGGTCTGTCACTGTTTCTCCCTCTCCTACAACTTCCGTTTCTAAATTTAATTCTTTTAAAGCTTTTTTTGCATCATTTATACTCATTCCCATTATATCTGGCATTGTTACAGTTTCTACCATTTCTTCTTCTTGTTTTTTTATTTCTAAATATGGTAAAACTTCTCCGCAAAACCTGTGATGCAATTGGAGCTGCTATTCCTCCTCCTTGGTGTCCTCCTTCTCCTGTAGGATTATATAGAAGAATTATAATTACCACCTCTGGATCAGAAACATCTGCAACTCCTACAAATGATGTTACATATTTGCCAGTATTTACTCCATCTTCTGATGTTCCTGTTTTTCCTCCAACTGAATATCCTTTTACTTGTGCTTTTTTTCCTGTTCCCTCACTCACAACAGACCCCATCATGCTAAGTACCTTCTTTGCTGACTCTTCTGATATAACTTGTTCTCCTTGTTTTGTTTCTACATCTTTTTTCTCTCCTGTCTTTCCATCAACAGTTGCTTTTACAATCCTAGGGGTAAATTTCTTTCCATTATTAGCTATTGTAGACACCATTGTTAGCATTTGAATTGGTGTCACTTCAAATCTTTGACCAAATGATATTGTCGCAAGTTCTACTGGCCCTACTTTTTCTTCTTTTAAAAATATACTATTGGCTTCTCCTGTCAAGTCTATTCCAGTTTTTTCTAGCAAACCAAATTTTCTTAAATAACTATAATATTTTTCCACACCAATCTTTTGTCCGTAGCCCTATAAAAACAGGATTGCACGAATTCATTAGTGCTTGCCTTAAGCTTTGAGCCCCATGTGGCCTATAGTATCTCCAACACTTTATTCTTGTTCCTGCTATATTAATAGAACCACCACAATTAAATTCTCCTGAATTGTCTGTATCTGTTATACCTTCTTCTAATGCTGCCGAAGATGTAAGTAACTTAAATGTAGAACCTGGCTCATATGTATCTGATATTGCTTTATTTCTCCACATTTGTTGTAGTGCTATAGATTTATCTCCAGACGAAAGTGTATCCCATACAAAACTCAATTCCTCATTGTTAATTTTATATGGATTATTTAGATCATAATTAGGATAACCTGCCATAGCTAAAATGTCTCCTGTTTTAGGATTAGCAATTAAAATATTTCCACCATCTGTGCAGACATTATCAATACATGCTTCAGTTAGATACTTTTCTGCAATAGATTGAATAGTCATGTCTATTGATAGAATTAAATCATCCCCATTTGTTGCTTCTATATAGTTTTCTCCTTCACCATCCAAATCAGTACCTGTTGCATCTGTATGTTTTAAAATTTTCCCTGGTTCTCCCTTTAGCACATTGTCATATCGACTTTCTATACCTTCCAGTCCCTGATTATCGCTTCCTGTAAATCCTATTACATTAGATGCAAGGTTTGAATATGGATAATATCTCTTTGTATCCTCATCTATATTAATTCCTGTTGTTATATTATTATCTTGCATCCACACTCTTAGTTTATTAGATTCTTCTTTTTCCACTTTTTTGGCAATAGTCTCAATAGAACTATTTCTACTTACTTTTTTTAATACTTTTTCATAATCCAAATTAAATATATCCGAAAGAGCTCTTGCCACTTTTTCTTTGTCTTCTTTTTTTATATTTCCCGGATTTACACTAACAGTTTCTACACTTGCACTTACAGCTAATATATTTTTGCCTGTTGCGTCATAAATTGTTCCTCTTTTAGGACTAATTTTTCTGTTTAATGTCTGTTGCATATATGCCATTGATTGCAATTCTGATCCCTGAACAAATTGTATGATTCCAATTCGTACAATAAGTGCCATACAAATAGCAAATGTAATAAACAACATATTTCTTAATCTTCTTTTTCTGCTAATATTTGTAGACTTCATAAAAAACTCCTTTAGGATAAAACACGAACAAATGGGGACAGATCCCTTTTGTTTGAATTTAAACAAAAGGGGTCTGTCCCCATTTGTTCGCATCTCATCTTACAATAAAAAATAAGATTAATATTTTATTAATACTAATCTTATTTAAATATATTCTTAATTGTGTTTATTATGCCTTTTATGCCTGTTTGATTTTCTTCTATAATTACTTCTTCTGCTGCTGGTTCTATATAGTCACTTTTAGGTAATGTCATATATATTGTTTGTTTTGAATTTAACTTTTGCATACCCAGTTGTTCTTTTGCCTCTTGTTCTAGATTATTTAAATTCAACCCATTTTCTATAGATACCTCTAGTTGAGTATTTTTCTTTTGCACTTCTGCAAGTTCCTCTTTTAAATCTTGTACCTTTGCAAAATTTTCATCTATTTGTGAGTTTCTATAACTTATTGCAAAAAGTACCAGAAATCCTATTACAAGATATTTTATAGCTCTTCGTTTTTGTTGTTTTATTGATTTTATCTTTTTCTTTTCTTCATCGGCATTTCTTTTTCTTGCCGTTGTTTTCTTAGCTTTATATGGATTTTTTACAGGTGTATATTCTGGCTCAAGTTTTCTTGGGCTTGTTTCATATTGATATTTATTAAAATTTCTTGGCAAAATATCCACCTCCTTTAAAATTTATATATCAAATTTTGTATCATTAACTATTTGCTTTTCATTATACTTACAATATTCTTGTCCATATGTGTATTATATTCTTTCAAATACTCTTAGTTTTGCACTTTTACTTCTTGAATTTGCTTTCATTTCTTCTTCTGTTGGTAATATTGGTTTTTTAGTAATTATCTTACCTAAAGTTTTTTTACCACATACACAATATGGAAGTCCTGGTGGACATGTGCATTTTCCCATAGCATCTTGATATGCATTTTTTACTGCTCTATCTTCTAATGAGTGAAATGTTATTATACACAATCTACCCCCACTTTTTAAGCAATTAATGGATTTTATTACTGTTTTATGTAATGGTTCTATTTCATTATTTACTTCTATTCTTATTGCCTGAAAAGTTCTTTTAGCAGGATGTCCCTGCTTTTCAATATATTTTTTTGGTATGCTTTCTTCTATTATATCTACCAATTCTTTGGTAGTTTCTATTTTCTTATTTTTTCTATACTCGCAAATATTTCTTGCTATTTTTCTAGAAAATTTTTCTTCTCCATATTCATATATTATTCTTGCAAGTTCTTCTTCTTTATAATTGTTCACTATATACTCAGCTGTTAAACTTTGAGTTTTATCCATTCTCATATCTAATGGTCCATCTTTTATATATGTAAAACCTCTTTTTTCTTCATCAATTTGATAAGAAGAAACTCCTAAGTCTAATAGTATTCCATCCACACTATCTATTTCTAATTCTTCCAATATATTGTCTAGATCATCATGATTTCCATGAATATACCTAATATTTTTATAGTCTTTTAATCTTTCTTTAGCAACACTTAGAGCTTCTTCATCTCTATCTATTCCTATAAGAATTCCATCTTCTGATAACTTTTTAGCAATTTCTTTGCTATGACCTGCTCCGCCGCATTGTCCCGTCTACATATATGCCATTAGGTTTTATTCTCAAATTATCAATACATTCATTAAGTAATACTGGAATATGTTCAAAATTCATATTAATATTCTTACCTTTACAAAATATTTAACATAGTATAAACAGTTGGTAAAACATATACCAACTGTCATTCCTCTTATGTTTTTATTTGATTTACTTTTATCTTTTGTATAATTTTTTTCTTTTGTTTCTTAATATTTTTTCTTTTTTGTATATATATAATTTTACATTTGTAAATTATAATCATTTTTCCTTTGTAGACTTAATGCTTTTGTAAACTTTAAACTACATTTATCTTTTGTATAACTTAATTTTTATCTTTTGTGTATTTAATCTTTTGTAACTTACTTTACATCTTTTGTATTTTATATAAACTTTTTTCTAAATATGAAATATATATTTTCATATTTGTAAAAAGCTATAATCGCTATTGTCTTTGAGCTTTCCTCATTGTATTCAGGAACTCAAATCAGCAAGAAGGAAAGGACTTTACTACTTTTCTTGTTTATATGCCCAAGTTTTCCATTCTTTCTGCAATTTCATCTGCTGCTAGGTTTTCTTGTTCACTATATGCAAGCCATTTATCTTTGCTCCAAATTTCTATCTTGTCTAGAACTCCAATAATTACTACATCTTTTTCTAATCCTGCAAATTCTCTTAAGTTGCTACTAATTAAAAATCTTCCTTGTTTATCTATTTCACATTCTGTTGCTCTAGCTAAGAAGAATCTTTTTAATGCTCTTGCATCTTTGTTTGTAAGTGGAAATGTTCTTAATTTTTCTTCGAAGTTTTTCCATTCATTTTGTGAATACGCAAACAAACAGCCATCAAGTCCTTGTGTTATAACAAACTTCTCGCCAATATCTTCTTTTAATTTAGCTGGCATTATAAGTCTGCCTTTTGCATCTATTGTATGTGAATACTCACCTATTAACAAATGGTCCCACCTCTTTTCCTTTTTAGAGGATTTTGTTCCACTTTCCTCCACTTCGTTCCACTTTGACCATATTTTATATGATTAATTTATAAAATGCAATAGTTTTCTTGAAATTTTTTTAATTTTTACCTAAACATAAAAATACACCTTAATACATTAGAAATTCATCTAATGATTGAGGTGTATTCATTTTTCATATTAATTATTAAATTATGTTTTTTAACTTATATTTTTTCGCTTACTCTTTTTCTGATATATCATTATCTTTCAATAGTCTCTTGCTTTGGTTCCCTTTTTTGTTCTGAACCATTCTTTTCTTCCTGATATATTATTCCATTTTTAGCAGCATAATTTAAATCATTTATGAATTTTTTGTGTTCTTCTGTTGTTCCTCTTCCTCCCATATCTCTTCCTTCTTTTTGCATTCTTTCTTTTTTGGCTGTCATATATGCTTCATATTTATCTCTTTTTTCAATTTCCTTGTATCTTTTTTCACTTTCTTCAAGTAATTTCTTTTGATCGTCTGTCATATTCTCTTCTCTAACAACTCTATTAGGCTGCGGCAATTTTCCTATCCATTTTTGAACAAATCTAGCATTTTTTGGCAACTTACTTAATAGCGTTTTTAATTTAAGACTCTTTACTGCTTCAAATTTTGTCCCCATATTACTATTGTCTATTAAAGCTTGCTTATTTAAATTTATATAACTTTTATCTACCAAATAAGGGTTTTCTAAATTTATATTATAATCAAAAGATAATAAATCCTTGTTTCCATCTCTCACCGCAACAATATAATTTGAAAATAATTCCGGTTCTTGGTTCTCAAAAAGGATCTTTAATACTGCTGGATTTAGTTTCTTGTCTAATTTTTTTAATAATTTTGCAACATCTTTTTGATTATGCTCTTTAAAATATTGCCTATAGGCCTTCATAATTTCTTTTCTGTTATTGAATATCGATTCTATTCTTGAATATTTATCAATAAAATGTCTTGTTTCTCCAGCTTCATCTTTAAAATATTTTTCGAATATAACTTTTCCACTTTCCGCATCTAATGTAATCGATACTTTCTCTTCTTTATCTACTTCTGGTTTTTGTTCTGGCATGCTTTGTTGTGCGACTTTTTGTTGCACTGGCCTTTGTTCTGGTACGCTTTGTTGTGCGACTTTTTGTTGCACTGGCCTTTGTTCTGGTACGCTTTGTTGTACGACTTTTTGTTGTACTGGCCTTTGTTCTGGTACGCTTTGTTGTACGACTTTTTGTTGTACTGGCCTTTGTTCTGGCACGCTTTGTTGTACGACTTTTTGTTGTACTTGCTTTTGTTCTGGCACGCTTTGTTGTACTACTTTTTGTTGTACTTGCTTTTGTTCTGGCACGTTTTGTTGTACGACCTTTTGTTCTACTGGTTTTTGTTCTGGTGCGCTTTGTTGCACTACTTTTTGTTCTACTTGCTTTTGTTCGGGTACACTTTGTTGCTTTGATTCAAAGAATTCTTTTGTTTCATCCAAATTATTAAAGTCTAAGCTTTCTATTTTTTGAGTTTCTTCTTGCAATTCCTTATAAACGCTCATTGGAGTTTTATCTTTAGGTACTAATTCTTCCAAAATTTCTTGGTTTGCCTTTATTTTGGTATCTATCATTTTTGTTTCCACTTCTAAATCTTCTATATTATCTTTTAGTTTCCTTAAAATTTCCCTATTAGACTTATTAATCTCACCTTCTGTAGGAATAGTAGTTTCTAGCCACTTTAATTGTGCTTTTTTTCCATTAACTTCTTCTCTTAGAGATTTAATTTTAGCATAATCTTCTTTTAGTTTATTATTAGTTCCATTTAATTTGTCCATTTTTTCAGAATAACCTTCTAATATCTCTTTCTTTTTTGATTTTACTTTGTCTGAAACTAATTTTACATATGCATCATATTCCTCACTTTTTTTATTATAAGATAATTCAACATCTTTATAAAATGAAGTTTCTTTATTAGAAAAGCTCTCTTTATCTTTGCTTAGTTTTTTCCTCTCTTCTCTTAGATTATTCAATTCGTCTTTTGCCTTGTCCATGTACTCTAACAAACTTTTAATTTTTAATTCCATACATTTCCCCCGTTTTTTATTTACATAATTCGTTTATAATTATATCATATTTTCTATTTTTTTGCAACTTTTTATAGATTTTTCAGCCATTTTCTTGTATTTTTTCTTTTTATCTTTTATTTTTTCTTCTAGTGATGGTAAAATTCCAAAATTTGCATTCATTGGTTGAAATTTTTCATTTGGCGAAGAAATATAATCCATAAGTGCTCCTATTACCATTTCTTTTGGAAAAATTATTTTTTCTTCATTATTTAATTCCTTTACTGCATTTATACCAGCAACTAATCCCGATGCTATAGATTCTACATATCCTTCAACACCTGTTATTTGCCCTGCAAAAAACACATTGCTATTATTCTTTAAATTTTCCTCTTTAGTTAATAGTTTTGGAGAATTAATATATGTATTTCTGTGCATAACGCCATATTTTATAAACTCTGCATTTTCTAAACCTGGTATCATAGAAAATACTCTCTTTTGTTCACCAAATTTTAAATTAGTTTGGAATCCTACTAAATTATATAAAGTACCACTACTATTATCTTGTCTCAATTGTACAATTGCATATGGTCTTTTTGCTGTCCTTGGATCATCAAACCCAACTGGTTTTAATGGGCCGAACCTAATAGTATCTTCTCCTCTTTTTGCCATAACTTCAATAGGCATGCATCCCTCAAAAATTTCCCTTTTTTCGAATTCATGAAGATTTACAACCTCTGCATTTATTAATTCATTATAAAATTTTAAATACTCTTCTTGATTAAAAGGAAGATTAATATAGCTCTTTTCCTCTTGATTTGCTAGCCTTTCTCTCCACTCTTCTACACTCTCTTCTTTTTTCTTTTCTTGAGAATATCTGTCTCCATAAAATGCAATATTCATATTTATACTGTCTTTTTCTACAATTGGAGCAGCTGCATCATAAAAATATAATTTATTCTCTCCCGTAATTTTTTTTATTTGCTTTTCCATTTTTTCTGATGTTAATGGGCCAGTCGCAATAATTGTAATACAGTCTTCATTATCTATATCTGCATCGAATTCTTCTCTTATTATTTCTATATTATCATTTTCTTCTATTTTTTCAGTAACTAGCCCAGAGAACTTTTCTCTATCAACAGCTAGAGCTTGTCCGGCTGGAACCGAACTAATATCCGCACACCTTATTAGCAAAGAATCTAATTTTCTTAATTCTTCCTTCAATAATCCACAAGCATTTGTAATTGAATTAGATTTAAAAGAATTGCTACAAACAACCTCCGCCAAATTCACATTAGAATGAGCTGGTGAAAACTTATGTGGTTTCATCTCATACAATTTTACTTTTATACCCCTTTTTGCAATTTGATAAGCAGCCTCGCAACCAGCTAACCCACCGCCAATAACTCTAATATAATCTTTCATTTTTTCTTCCTTTAAAAAAATTCTGATGAACATTGTTCACCAGAGTTATTTTATCACATATTATAAAAATAGTCCATTATTCCTGTATATATTCCCCACGCTAGTTTATCTTGGTATTCGTTGTTTAATAGTAATTGCTCTTCCTCTGGGTTTGACAGAAATCCACATTCTACTATAGTTGTTGGTATTTCTACATGCTTTATTATATACACATTTTCTATTTTCATTGGGACTCTTTTGTTTTCTTTTTGTATTGATTCGTTTAGGCTATTTTGTATAGATGTCGCAAGTTTTTGTCCTTCTGGGCTTTCTTGTTTGTAAAAGGTTTGCCAACCCCAATATTGCTGTTGCGGTATTTTATTTAGATGTATTGACACAAATATATCTGCACTTGATTCATTTCCTATTTTTACTCTATTATGTATGTCTGATATTTTTTTCTGTTTTAGCGTTTTACTGTCTAAATCATAAATTGCATTTTCATCTGAACGAGTTAAAATTACTGTTGCTCCCGATTGTTCTAATAAGTTTTGTACTTTCAATGCTATCTTTAAATTACTCTCTGCTTCTGTAGTTCCATTACTACTTTGCGCTCCCTCGTCAGGCACTCCATGCCCCGCATCTAATACTATTATTCTATTATTGACTGGAAGGGCTACTGTTTCTACTGTTTTTGTTTTATTTTTAATATTATTAACATTATATCCTGTAATTATATATGCAAAACAAAATAGCATTATAATACTAAATACAGTTAACATCTTTTTTTTACTTAATACAATCATAAAAACACCTCATATATATAATTTATATGAGGCATTCTTTATAATTATTCTATTTACTAATTAAGTTCTCTCCTATCTATTGCGTATGAACTTCCAGTTGTTGTTTTTGCTAGATGTTTTACTTGTGCACCTATTTCACCTATCTCTAATATATTTGAAAATCTCTTCTTATCTGCAACAACAACTCCTATAGAAATTGACGTTAGCTGAAATTCCTCTATGATTCCTTTTCTGTTGCTTACTTCTATATATCCCCTCTGTATGTCTATATCATTAAAGTATTTTAAAATTTCTTCATCAAATTCTGCTATTATATTTTGGCATATCTTGTCATGGTCCACATTTTCATCTACAATTGCTACAAAATCATCTCCACCAATGTGCCCAACAAAAGTATCAGTATCTTCTAATGAGTGAACATTTTTAGTAATAATTCTAGCTGTTAACTTTATTATTTCATCACCTTTTAAAAAGCCATAGACATCATTATATGCTTTAAAATTATCTAAATCAAAATACAAAACTTGAAATGTATCTTTACGCAAAAGTCTTTTCTTTAATTCTGTTTGTATTTGAACATTCCCTGGTAATCCTGTAAGAGGGCTTACTGTTCTATTTACTGATAATAATCTTGTTATATTTTTTATTGCATAATACAAATACATCGTGCTTGCTGTTCTGGGAATAATATATTCTATATTGTTTTTCATAATAGATATTTTGTGCTCTTCTTCATCATTTGAAGCAACAACTAAAACAGGAGTAATACTGTTATCATCATTTTCTCTTATTTTTCTACACAAATCTGTTACATTAACATCTATAGATTGTTCATTAACTATTATTAAATCTGGTATATTCTTAAGTGCTGTTTCAAGGTTACAAGGTTTAATATTTTTAAACCTAAATCCCTTTTCATTTTCAAATTTTTCTCTTAACAACATTGCTAATTCATTTTCACAATCTATAATATAAATCTCTTGAATCATTTAAATCTCCTATCTTTAGTAAATTTATTCTTCATCTTGATTATAAAGTACATCTACCCTCATATATATCACTAGTATCTTCATTGCTAAGTGCATTTATAACTACTAAATTTTCTCCTTCTTGTAAGTTAAAGTAATACTCAACTTCTTTTTTATCTTCAATATAATCTGGTTTAGTTTCATCATAAGTTAGCTCTATTCCATTTATGTTAAACTCTATCTTTTTAAATCCCTTATCATGGGTAATTTTCATATAAAGCCTATTTTCCTCTCTATACACTTCAAACTCAGGTTTTAATTTTCCTTCAAATTTCTTTTCAACTTGATTAGAGTTTCCTTCAACATCTTCTGCTATTACACTAAGTGTATTTTTTCCTCTTTTAACATCTATATTTGTTTCTAAATTTGTTTTTTCTTCATCCTCAGAAGTCTCTATTTTCGTTTCTTCCTCGTCATTCCATTTATATGACATATATTTTATAGGTATTTCAGAACTTACTGAAATTTTTAATTTTCCTTTATCACTTCCGGATTCAATAATAGATAAATTTATATTTATTTTATCTTCAGGATTCTGCAGTGAATCATTTTTAGAAATTTCTTCAGTTGTTTCGATTTCTTGTCCAGCTTGATCTATTACTTTTACCTTCAATGTATTATCTCCATCAGGTATGTTTATTTTTTCTTCTTGTTTTGTTCTTCCTCCATATTCCTCTACATTTTCATCTTCGTCATTCCACTGGTATATAATTTTATCTATTCCTGCTTCAGCTTCAGCAATAATAGTAACTTCATCTTCTGTTTTTTCTAATGATAGCTCTGGTCTTTTTACTTCTTTGCTCTGTCCTTTACTATTTTTATATAAATTATATCCATACAATATACCCATAGCAGCTCCAAAAACTAAAATTACAACAGCAAAAAAAATAATAATTTTTTTTATGTCTTTTGAATTATTTTTATTATAATTCTTGTTATTATCATTTCTTTTATCTCTATTATTATAATTATCTGTTAATAATATTTGGTTCATATATTTTCCCTTTCTATATATTTTAGATTATAACACAATAAATTTACATTTGTAAATAAATTTAAAAAAATTCCATATTAAGGCAAAAAGAGATTAGGTTTGTTCCCTAATCTCCTTTCATTTAATATGTTAATACATATCTTTTTACTAAATATATTCCTCCTGCTAATAGTGTTACCATTGCTGTTGTAAATACTACATATGATGCTCCTTTTCCTGTTTTTATTGATAAGATTACTAGTGCAAAGTCATCATCGTCTTCTTGTTCTTTTTCATATGGGTCTTTCTTGTTGTTTGGTGTTGAATCTATATCGTCTG